>NZ_JBSGTX010000067.1:0-49084 GCF_053607625.1 Streptomyces sp. NPDC055103 | reverse complement strand
TTGGGGGGGTTTTGTGGGCTTCGGGGTTTTACACTGCTTTCTCTGGTTTTTTGGGGGGGGGCCCGGGGGCCCCCCCCCCCGGGCCCCCCGCTGCGTTGTCAGTGGCAGCCGATAGCCTGCACAAACAGTTGAGCGACAGCGGTCCAGGGAGGGGCACAGTGCGCGTTCTCGGGGTGGACCCCGGGCTGACCCGGTGCGGCGTCGGCGTCGTCGAGGGCGTCGCAGGCCGGCCTCTCACCATGCTCGGGGTGGGCGTGGTCAGAACGGCGGCCGACGTCGACATCGGTGTGCGCCTGGTCGGCATCGAGCGCGGCATCGAGGAGTGGCTCGACCGCTTCTCGCCCGAACTGGTCGCCGTCGAGCGGGTGTTCAGCCAGCACAACGTCCGTACGGTGATGGGCACGGCCCAGGCCAGCGCGGTCGCCATGCTGTGCGCCTCGCGCCGCGGCATCCCCGTCGCCCTGCACACCCCCAGCGAGGTCAAGGCGGCCGTCACCGGCAGCGGACGGGCCGACAAGGCCCAGGTCGGCGCCATGGTGACCCGGCTCCTGCGGCTCTCCGCGCCGCCCAAGCCGGCCGACGCCGCCGACGCCCTCGCGCTCGCCATCTGCCACATCTGGCGGGCCCCCGCCCAGAACCGCCTCCAGCAGGCCGTCGCCCAGAACCGCCTCCAGCAGGCGGCCGCCCAGCACCAGGCCGCGGCTCAGCAACAAGCGGCCGCTCAGCAGCAGGCAGCCGCTCAACAGCAGGCATCCGCCCAGCACCAGGCATCCGCCCTGAAAGGCCGAACCCGATGATCGCCTTCGTGAGCGGCCCGGTCGCCGCGCTCGCCCCCTCCACCGCCGTGATCGAGGTCGGCGGCGTGGGCATGGCCGTCCAGTGCACGCCGAACACCCTCTCCACCCTGAGGATCGGCCAGGAGGCCCGGCTCGCCACCTCCCTGGTCGTGCGCGAGGACTCGCTCACCCTGTACGGCTTCGCCGACGACGACGAGCGGCAGGTCTTCGAGCTCCTCCAGACCGCCAGCGGCGTCGGCCCCCGCCTCGCGCAGGCGATGCTCGGCGTGCACAGCCCCGACGCGCTGCGCGTCGCCGTCTCCACCGGCGACGAGAAGGCGCTCACCGCCGTCCCCGGCATCGGCAAGAAGGGCGCGCAGAAACTCCTCCTCGAACTGAAGGACAAGCTCGGCGCCCCCCTGGGCAGCAGCGGCCTGGTCGGCGCCCAGCGCGCCGCGGCCTCCGGCCCCGCGCCCTGGACCGAGCAGCTGGCCGCCGCGCTGATCGGGCTCGGCTACGCGAGCCGCGAGGCCGAGGAGGCCGTCAGCGCCGTCACCCCGCAGGCCGAGGCCGCCCTCGCGGAGACCGGCACCGCGCCCGTACCGCAGCTGCTCCGCGCCGCCCTGCAGACCCTCAACCGCACCCGCTGACCGCGCACCCGCCCTCCCGCTGACCCCTCACCGGCCCCCGGCGGGCCGGGCGCCACCCCGACCGCACGAACGAGAAGGCATCCACCGTGAACTGGGACGACGACATCGCCGCCGAGGCGGCCGAGGCCGAGGCGCGGATCGTCGACGCCGCCGCCGAGGGGGACGACCAGGCCGTCGAGGCCGCCCTGCGCCCCAAGGACCTCAGCGAGTTCGTCGGCCAGGAGAAGGTCCGCCAGCAGCTCGACCTCGTCCTCAGGGCGGCCCGCCAGCGCGGCGCCACCGCCGACCACGTGCTGCTCTCCGGCGCCCCCGGCCTCGGCAAGACCACCCTCTCGATGATCATCGCGGCCGAGATGAACGCGCCGATCCGCATCACCTCCGGCCCCGCGATCCAGCACGCCGGCGACCTCGCCGCGATCCTCTCCTCCCTCCAGGAGGGCGAGATCCTCTTCCTCGACGAGATCCACCGGATGTCCCGGCCCGCCGAGGAGATGCTCTACATGGCGATGGAGGACTTCCGCGTGGACGTCATCGTCGGCAAGGGCCCCGGCGCCACCGCCATCCCCCTGGAGCTCCCGCCCTTCACGCTGGTCGGCGCCACCACCCGGGCGGGACTCCTGCCGCCCCCGCTGCGCGACCGCTTCGGCTTCACCGCCCACATGGAGTTCTACGACCCGGGCGAGCTCCAGCGCGTGATCCACCGCTCCGCCGGCCTCCTCGACGTCGAGATCGACCCCGCTGGCGCCGCCGAGATCGCCGGCCGCTCCCGCGGCACCCCCCGTATCGCCAACCGCCTGCTCCGCCGGGTCCGCGACTACGCGCAGGTCAGGGCCGACGGAGTGATCACCCGGGAGATCGCCGAGGCCGCCCTCCGGGTGTACGAGGTGGACAGCCGCGGCCTCGACCGGCTGGACCGCGCCGTCCTGGAGGCCCTGCTCAAGCTCTTCGGCGGCGGCCCCGTCGGCCTGTCCACCCTCGCGGTCGCCGTGGGGGAGGAGCGCGAGACCGTCGAAGAGGTCGCCGAACCCTTCCTCGTACGGGAGGGCCTGCTGGCCCGCACGCCCCGTGGCCGGGTCGCCACTCCCGCCGCATGGACGCATCTCGGACTTGTTCCGCCGCAGGCAGCGGGCCCGGACGCCACGGGGAACCGCGTGGGAAAGGGACAACAGGGGCTCTTCGGGGCGTGACGGCTGTGACACTCGCCCGGACCGGAACCGGGGTGCGATGCTGGACGTTGTTCCATCGATGCGGACTCGCCTAGACTCCGCCGATGCCGCCCTTTCTGGTCGGCGCGCCCACCCCCGAAGATCAGGCCGCGGGTTCTCCGCGACCGTGCGAAGGAAACCCGTCCCGTGAGCATCGTGACCCTTCTCCCCTTCATCGTCCTCATCGGGGCCATGTTCCTGATGACCCGCTCTGCGAAGAAGAAGCAGCAGGCGGCCGCGCAGATGCGCAACGAGATGCAGCCCGGCACCGGCGTCCGGACGATCGGGGGGATGTACGCCACCGTCAAGGAGATCGGCGACGAGACCGTCCTCCTCGAGGTCGCCCCGGGCGTCCACGCCGTCTACGCCAAGAACTCGATCGGCGCGGTCCTCGAGGACTCCGAGTACAACCGCATCGTCCACGGCGACGACCCGGAGTCGGACACCGACGCCGTCGTCCCGGACGACGCCTCCTCGCTCACCGAGACCGCCGAGGCCACGGAGAAGGACGCGGAGACCGCCGAGTCCGAGGACGCGGCGCCGAAGGCCGATCTGACGAAGAAGGCGGACGCGGCCGAGGCCGGCATCGAGGGGCAGAAGGACGGCAAGGCCGACGGCGAGACCGACGCGAAGTAGTCGCGGCCGGGGACCCGGCGCACGCCCACCGGCGTGCGCGGTCCCCGGAACGGTTGCACGTCTGCGGGGGCAGGTCCCCACACACACTTCGTGGCCGTCTCACGCATACCCGGCGGGAGGCGGTTGGACAGGGAGATACGACAGGTGGCAGCACCGAACAAGGGCCGAAGGCCGGCGGGGGGACAGAGCCGTCCGGGCCGCGCCCTGGCACTCATCCTGATCGCCATGGTCGCGCTCACCGGCGGCATGTTCTGGTCGGGGCACACCACCCCGCGCCTGGGCATCGACCTCGCCGGCGGAACGTCGATCACGCTCAAGGCGAAGGCCGAACCCGGCCAGGAGTCGGCGGTCAACGAGACCAACATGAACACCGCGGTCGACATCATCGAGCGCCGTGTCAACGGTCTGGGTGTCTCCGAGGCCGAGGTCCAGACCCAGGGCCGCGAGAACATCATCGTCAACATCCCCCGGGGCACGAACGAGAAGCAGGCCCGCGAGCAGGTCGGTACCACCGCCCAGCTCTACTTCCGGCCCGTTCTCACCGTCGCCGACGGCGCCCCCGCGGCGGCGCCGAGCGCCAACCCCTCGGGAACTCCCTCGGCCAAGCCGTCCTCCTCCGCCTCCGGCGCGAGCGCCGGCGAGAAGTCGGCCACGCCGACGGCCACCGCCACCACGCAGGGCCGTGCGGTCAGCGAGGCCCTCAAGGCCCCGAGCCCGACGCCCACGGCGAGCTCCTCGGCCTCCGCGAAGCCGACGGCCACCGGAACCCCGCAGGCGACCCCGACGGCCGACGCCGCCACGGCCGCCCTGCAGCAGAAGTTCGCCGGCCTGAACTGCCTCGACCCGAAGCAGCGCTCCGCCGCCGGCCAGGGCGTCAAGCCGGCCGAGCCCACCGTGGCCTGTGGCGAGGACGCCCCAGGCGTGTGGGCGAAGTACCTCCTCGGCCCGGCCGAGGTCGAGGGCCGTGACGTCGACGACGCCAAGGGCCAGTTCGACCAGCAGCGCGGCATGTGGATCGTCACCATGGACTTCACGGGCGAGGGCTCGAAGAAGTTCCAGTCGATCACCGGCAAGCTGTCGCAGCAGGCCGACCCGCAGAACCGCTTCGCGATCGTCCTGGACGGCGAGGTCGTCTCGGCTCCCTCCGTGCGCCAGACGCTCAGCGCCAGCGCGGAGATCTCCGGCAACTTCAACCAGCAGTCGGCCCAGGACCTCGGCAACATCCTGTCGTACGGTGCCCTGCCGCTCTCCTTCGAGACCCAGAGCGTCGACACCGTCACGGCCGCGCTCGGCAGCGACCAGCTGGAGGCCGGCCTGATCGCCGGCGCCATCGGTCTCGCACTGGTCGTCGTCTACCTGGTCGCCTACTACCGCGGCCTGTCGATGATCGCGATCCTCAGCCTCGGCGTCTCGGCGCTCCTCACCTATGTGCTCATGGCCCTGCTCGGCCCGGCCATCGGCTTCGCGCTGAACCTGCCGGCCGTGTGTGGCGCCATCGTCGCCATCGGTATCACCGCGGACTCGTTCATCGTCTACTTCGAGCGCATCCGCGACGAGCTCCGCGAGGGCCGCACGCTCCGCCCGGCCGTCGAGCGCGCCTGGCCGCGCGCCCGCCGCACCATCCTGGTCTCCGACTTCGTGTCGTTCCTGGCCGCGGCCGTGCTGTTCATCGTCACCGTCGGCAAGGTCAAGGGCTTCGCGTTCACGCTCGGCCTGACCACCCTGCTCGACATCGTGGTGGTCTTCCTCTTCACCAAGCCCGTCATGACGCTGCTCGCGCGGACCAAGTTCTTCGGCAACGGCCACCCGTGGTCCGGCCTGGACCCGAAGCGGCTCGGCGCCAAGCCGCCGCTGCGCCGCACCCGCCGCGCCACTGCCCCTGCCGCCGCCGACCCGAAGGAGGCGTGAGATGTCGAAGCTCGGAGATCTCGGCGCCCGGCTCCACCGCGGTGAGGTCGGTTACGACTTCATCGGCAACCGCAAGATCTGGTATGGCCTGTCCATCCTGATCACCATCACCGCCATCGTCGCCCTGGCCGTCCGCGGCCTCAACATGGGCATCGAGTTCCAGGGCGGTGCCGTCTTCACCACCCCGAAGTCGGAAGTCTCCGTCAGCCAGGCCCAGGAGTACGCGGAGGAGGCCTCCGGCCACGACGCGATCGTCCAGCAGCTCGGCAACGGCTCCCTCCGGATCCAGGTCGGCGGCCTCGACACCGCCCAGTCCGACCAGGTCCGCGCGGAGCTCGCCAAGGACCTGAACGTCCCCGAGGACAAGATCGCGGCCGAGATCGTCGGCCCGAGCTGGGGTGAACAGATCGCCACCAAGGCCTGGACCGGCCTGGGGGTCTTCATGATCCTCGTGGTGATCTACCTGGCCATCGCCTTCGAGTGGAGAATGGCGGTCGCGGCGCTCATCGCCCTCATCCACGACCTCACCATCACCGTGGGCATCTACTCCCTGGTCGGCTTCGAGGTCACCGTCGGTACGGTCATCGGTCTGCTGACGATCCTCGGCTATTCGCTGTACGACACAGTCGTCGTCTTCGACTCCCTCAAAGAGCAGACGAAGGACATCACGAAGCAGACCCGCTTCACCTACAGCGAGCTGGCCAACCGCTCGATCAACGGCACCCTGGTCCGTTCGATCAACACCACCGTCGTCGCGCTGCTGCCGGTCGCCGGCCTGCTCTTCATCGGTGGCGGCGTCCTCGGCGCCGGCATGCTGAACGACATCTCGCTGTCGCTGTTCGTGGGTCTCGCCGCCGGCGCGTACTCGTCGATCTTCATCGCCACCCCGCTCGTCGCCGACCTCAAGGAGCGCGAGCCGGCGATCAAGGCGCTCAAGAAGCGCATCATGGTCAAGCGGGCCTCCGCCGCCGCGAAGGGCGAGCCGCTGGACGCCGCGGACGAGCTGTCCGCGGAGGCCGCCGTCGTGGGTCCGCGGGTGAGCCGGCACGGTGCCCAGGAGCACCGCGGATGACCGACGGTACGCAGGACGTCAGGGAGCTGCTGCTCAGCCGCATCCGCGACGTCCCCGACTACCCGAAGCCGGGCGTGCTGTTCAAGGACATCACGCCGCTGCTCGCGGACCCGGCGGCCTTCACGGCCCTCACCGACGCCCTCGCAGGGCTGTGCTCCGCGCACGGCGCGACGAAGATCGTCGGCCTGGAGGCCCGCGGCTTCATCCTGGCGGCCCCCGTGGCCGTCCGCGCGGGCCTGGGCTTCATCCCGGTCCGCAAGGCCGGCAAGCTCCCCGGAGCCACTCTCCGCCAGGCCTACGAGCTGGAGTACGGCACCGCCGAGATCGAGGTGCACGCCGAGGACCTGGCCGCGGGCGACCGCGTCATGGTCATCGACGACGTCCTCGCCACCGGCGGCACCGCCGAGGCCTCCATCGAGCTCGTCCGCCGCGCCGGCGCCGAGGTCGCGGGCGTCGCGGTCCTCATGGAACTGGGCTTCCTCCCGGGCCGTGCCCGGCTGGAACCGGTCCTGGACGGAGCCCCGCTCAAGGCACTGATCACGGTCTGACCCCACGGTCCGACAGCACGGACCACGGCAAGGCCCGCAGGGGCGCCCCGGGAATCCCCGGGGCGCCCCTGCTGTTTTCCCGGTATGTCCCCGTTCGGGGCCCGAAAGGCGCGCCTGCCCGGCGCCCGAGCCGTCCGCGCCCCGGGCGCGTGAGCAGGGCCGGTCGTGGCTCGATACCATGGGCTCTCCGGGCCTGACCGGGGGACCCGGAACCTCCCCCAGACTCCGTCCGGGGGGACCCCCAAGGAGCGCTCTTGCCAGACGAGGCCCAGTCACTCTCCGCCGCGCAGCCCGACCCGAAGGCCGAAAAGGCCGCGCAGGGAACGAGTGCGCCCCAGGACAAGCCCGCGGAGACCGGGCCCGCGCCCGAGACGCCCGCCCCGGCCCCGGCGCCCACTCCGGCCCCCACCGCCCGGCCCGCCCCGGCCGCCCCCGCCCGCTCGGGCGGCTCGTCGAACCGCGTCCGCGCGCGTCTCGCCCGCCTCGGCGTCCAGCGCTCCTCCCCGTACAACCCTGTCCTGGAACCGCTGCTGCGGATCGTCCGCTCCAACGACCCCAAGATCGAGACGGCGACCCTCCGCCAGATCGAGCGCGCCTACCAGGTCGCCGAGCGCTGGCACCGCGGCCAGAAGCGCAAGAGCGGCGACCCGTACATCACGCACCCGCTCGCCGTCACCACGATCCTCGCCGAGCTCGGCATGGACCCGGCGACGCTGATGGCCGGGCTCCTGCACGACACCGTCGAGGACACCGAGTACGGCCTCGACACCCTGCGCCGCGACTTCGGCGACCAGGTCGCCCTGCTCGTCGACGGCGTCACCAAGCTCGACAAGGTCAAGTTCGGCGAGGCGGCGCAGGCCGAGACCGTCCGCAAGATGGTCGTCGCCATGGCCAAGGACCCGCGCGTCCTGGTCATCAAGCTCGCCGACCGCCTGCACAACATGCGCACCATGCGCTACCTCAAGCGGGAGAAGCAGGAGAAGAAGGCCCGAGAGACCCTCGAGATCTACGCGCCCCTGGCCCACCGCCTGGGCATGAACACCATCAAGTGGGAGCTGGAGGACCTCGCCTTCGCGATCCTCTACCCCAAGATGTACGACGAGATCGTCCGGCTCGTCGCGGAGCGCGCCCCCAAGCGGGACGAGTACCTCGCCATAGTGACCGACGAGGTCCAGACCGACCTGCGCGCCGCCCGCATCAAGGCCACCGTCACCGGCCGCCCCAAGCACTACTACAGCGTCTACCAGAAGATGATCGTCCGCGGCCGTGACTTCGCGGAGATCTACGACCTGGTCGGCATCCGCGTCCTCGTGGACACCGTCCGCGACTGCTACGCGGCGCTCGGCACCGTCCACGCGCGATGGAACCCGGTCCCCGGCCGGTTCAAGGACTACATCGCGATGCCGAAGTTCAACATGTACCAGTCGCTGCACACGACGGTCATCGGACCCAACGGCAAGCCCGTCGAGCTCCAGATCCGCACCTTCGACATGCACCGGCGCGCCGAGTACGGCATCGCCGCGCACTGGAAGTACAAGCAGGACCCCTCCGCCGGCGCCTCCAAGGTGCGCACCGACATGCCGAAGAAGACCGGCAAGGAAGACCACCTCAACGACATGGCGTGGCTGCGCCAGCTCCTCGACTGGCAGAAGGAGACCGAGGACCCCAGCGAGTTCCTGGAGTCCCTGCGCTTCGACCTCTCGCGCAACGAGGTCTTCGTCTTCACGCCCAAGGGCGACGTCATCGCGCTGCCCGCGGGCGCCACCCCCGTCGACTTCTCCTACGCGGTCCACACCGAGGTCGGCCACCGCACGATAGGAGCACGGGTCAACGGGCGGCTCGTCCCGCTCGAATCGACCCTCGACAACGGCGACCTGGTCGAGGTCTTCACCTCCAAGGCCGCCGGCGCCGGACCCTCCCGCGACTGGCTGGGCTTCGTCAAGTCCCCGCGCGCCCGCAACAAGATCCGCGCCTGGTTCTCCAAGGAGCGCCGCGACGAGGCCATCGAGCAGGGCAAGGACGCCATCGCGCGGGCCATGCGCAAGCAGAACCTGCCGATCCAGCGGATCCTCACCGGCGACTCGCTCGTCACGCTCGCCCACGAGATGCGCTACAGCGACATCTCCTCGCTGTACGCGGCGATCGGCGAGGGCCATGTCACGGCCCAGTCCATCGTCCAGAAGCTGGTCCAGGCGCTCGGCGGCGAGGAGGCCGCCACCGAGGACATCGACGAGGCCGCCCCGCCGACCCGAGGCCGCTCCAAGCGCCGCTCCAGCGCCGACCCGGGTGTCGTCGTCAAGGGCGTCGAGGACGTCTGGGTGAAGCTGGCGCGCTGCTGTACGCCCGTTCCCGGCGACCCGATCATCGGCTTCGTCACCCGCGGCAGCGGTGTATCGGTTCACCGCAGCGACTGCGTGAACGTGGAGTCGCTCTCCCGTGAGCCGGAGCGCATCCTGGACGTCGAGTGGGCACCCACCCAGTCCTCGGTCTTCCTGGTCGCCATCCAGGTCGAGGCCCTCGACCGCTCCCGGCTCCTCTCGGACGTCACCCGGGTCCTCTCGGACCAGCACGTCAACATCCTCTCGGCGGCCGTCCAGACGTCCCGCGACCGGGTGGCCACCTCGCGCTTCACCTTCGAGATGGGCGACCCGAAGCACCTGGGACACGTCCTGAAGGCGGTCCGGGGTGTGGAGGGCGTCTACGACGTCTACCGCGTGACCTCGGCGCGCAGGCCGTAGGCGCTGTCCCGCCGTAACGGATGCCACGAGGAAGGCCCCCCGGCTCGCTGCCGGGGGGCCTTCCTCGTACGCTCAGGGCTTCGGCGTCAGCCGCCGAACTCCTCCAGGCCCTTCATGGCCTGGTCGAGCAGGGCCTGACGGCCCTCCAGCTCGCGGGCGAGCTTGTCGGCCTTGGCGTCGTTCCCGGCGGCGCGGGCCGCGTCGATCTGCTTGCGCAGCTTCTCGACCGCGTCCTGGAGCTGACCGGTCAGACCCGCGGCACGCGCGCGTGCCTCCGGGTTCGTCCGCCGCCACTCGGCCTCCTCGGACTCCTGGAGCGCCCGCTCCACCGTGTGCATCCGGCCCTCGACCTTCGGGCGGGCGTCACGCGGTACGTGGCCGATGGCCTCCCAGCGCTCGTTGAGGGAGCGGAAGGCCGCGCGGGCCGCCTTCAGGTCCGTCACCGGCAGCAGCTTCTCGGCCTCGGTCGCGAGCTCCTCCTTCAGCTTGAGGTTCTCGGTCTGCTCCGCGTCCCGCTCGGCGAAGACCTCGCCACGGGCCGCGAAGAAGACGTCCTGGGCGCCGCGGAAGCGGTTCCACAGGTCGTCCTCGTGCTCGCGCTGCGCCCGGCCGGCCGCCTTCCAGTCCGTCATCAGCTCGCGGTAGCGGGCCGCCGTCGTCCCCCAGTCGGTGGACTTCGACAGCGCCTCCGCCTCCGCGACCAGACGCTCCTTCACCTTGCGGGCGTCCTCGCGCTGGGCGTCCAGCGAGGCGAAGTGGGCCTTGCGGCGCTTCGAGAACGCCGAGCGGGCGTGCGAGAAGCGGTGCCACAGCTCGTCGTCGGACTTGCGGTCCAGCCGGGGGAGACCCTTCCAGGTGTCCACGAGCGCCCGGAGCCGCTCACCAGCGGAGCGCCACTGCTCGCTCTGCGCCAGCTCCTCGGCCTCGGTGACGAGCGCCTCCTTGGCGACCCGTGCCTCGTCGGTCTGCTTGGCCTTCTGGGCCTTGCGCTCCTCGCGGCGGGAGTCGACCGACGCGACGAGCTTGTCCAGCCGGGCACCGAGCGCGGCCAGGTCGCCGACGGCGTGGTGCTCGTCGATCTGCTGGCGGATGTGCTCGATCGCCGCGGTGGCGTCCTTCGCCGAGAGGTCGGTGGTCCTCACACGCTTCTCGAGGAGGCCGATCTCGACCACCAAGCCCTCGTACTTGCGCTCGAAGTAGGCCAGGGCCTCCTCAGGGGTGCCGGCCTGCCACGATCCGACGACCTTCTCGCCCTCGGCCGTCCGCACGTACACGGTGCCCGTCTCGTCGACGCGGCCCCACGGGTCGCTGCTCACAGCGCCTCCTCACCATGATGCCGTCGCGGGGTCGTACCCCCCGGGCATCGTCCACAGTTTCCCGGCGGGCCTCGCCCGCCATCCGCAGCGCGCGGCCGACGGCCCGCGCTGCACAACGCCAATCTAGGCGAACGGCGGCCCGGCTGTCCGCACTCAGCGCGACCGAAATTCCACGGTCACGCACGTGTGCGGACCCCCGGCTCACTTCTTCGCGACGGTGGCCTTCTCGATGGTGACGGGCTTCTTCGGGGCGCCGTCCGAGGCACCGTCCGCGACACCGGCCGCGGCCACGTCCTGGACCGCCTTGAGACCGGCCGCGTCCATCGTCCCGAACGGGGTGTACTGCGGCGGCAGCTTGCTGTCCTTGTAGACGAGGAAGAACTGCGAACCGCCCGTGCCGGGCTGGCCGGTGTTGGCCATGGCGACGGTGCCGGCCGGGTAGGTCACCTTGCCGTCCGCGCCCGCCTTGCCCAGGGCGTCCAGGTTCTCGTCCGGGATGGTGTAGCCCGGGCCGCCGGTCCCCTGCCCCGTGGGGTCGCCGCACTGGAGCACGAAGATGCCCTCGGTCGTCAGACGGTGGCACTTGGTCCCGTCGAAGTACTTCTTCGCGGCGAGGTGGTGGAAGGAGTTCACCGTACGCGGGGTCTTCGCCGCGTCCATCGCGATCGCGATGTCGCCCCCGTCGGTCTTGAGGGACATGGTGTACGTGCCCTTGGCATCGACGGCCATCTTCGGCTCGGGGGCCGCCGACTCGCTCTGCGTGGGCGTCGGGGACGCGGACGAGTCGCCCGAGGCCGCGTCCGAGCCCTTCTTCGAGTCGTCGGTCAGCGCCACCGAGGCGTACACGGCGCCCCCGGCCGCCAGTACCACCGCCAGCGCGGCCGCGATGACGGTGTTGCGGCGCTTCGCCCTGCGCCGGTTCTCCTCCCGACGCTGCTGCTGCCGCGCGTACTTCTCCCTGGCAAGCTGCCGCCGCCGCTGATCGCTCGTGACCACCGGTTCCGCTCCTGTCGCTCGTCTGTTCCTGTCCTGGCCGGATGTGCCCGTACCGTATACGGGTTGGCTGTGGAACCGGCAGCGCCGGTAGGCTCTGATCTGCCGCATTCCGTGATTTACCCGAGTTCCGCGCCCCCGTGCCGGACGACATCTAAGGACGAACGTGCTGATTGCCGGGTTCCCCGCCGGGGCCTGGGGGACCAACTGCTATCTGGTCGCCCCCGCCGCAGGCGAGGAGTGCGTGATCATCGACCCGGGCCACCAGGCCGCCCAGGGAGTCGAGGAGACGCTCAAGAAGCATCGGCTCAAGCCCGTCGCCGTCGTCCTCACGCATGGACACATCGACCACGTCGCCTCCGTCGTTCCGGTGTGCGGCGCCCATGACGTCCCCGCGTGGATCCACCCGTCCGACCGGTACATGATGAGCGACCCGGAGAAGGCCCTCGGCCGCTCCATCGGGATGCCCCTCATGGGCGAGCTGACGGTGGGGGAGCCCGACGACGTGCGGGAGCTCACCGACGGCGCCGAGCTGAAGCTCGCCGGTCTGGAGTTCTCCGTCGCCCACGCGCCCGGTCATACCAAGGGGTCGGTGACCTTCCGGATGCCCCCGAGCTCGGACGTTCCGTCCGTGTTCTTCTCGGGAGATCTGCTCTTCGCCGGCTCCATCGGACGCACCGACCTGCCCGGCGGTGACATGGACGAGATGCTCGAATCGCTGGCCCGCGTGTGCCTGCCCCTCGACAACTCGACCGTGGTGCTTTCGGGACACGGTCCCCAGACGACCATCGGCCAGGAACGCGCCACGAACCCGTATCTGCGGGACGTGGCCGGCGGCCTCGGGAGCACGAAGGCTCCCCGACGAGGAATGTGACGAAGATCCACGTGAGCACCTTCAAGGCCCCCAAGGGCACCTACGACCTGCTGCCGCCCCGCTCCGCGACGTTCCTCGCGGTGCGCGAGGCGATCTCCACCCCGCTGCGGAACTCCGGCTACGGCTACGTCGAGACCCCCGGCTTCGAGGACGTGAAGCTGTTCTCCCGCGGTGTCGGCGAGTCCACCGACATCGTCTCCAAGGAGATGTACACCCTCACGACCAAGGGCGGCGACGAGCTGGCCCTGCGTCCTGAGGGCACCGCGTCCGTCCTGCGCGCGGCGCTCCAGGGCAACCTCCACAAGCTCGGCAACCTGCCGGTCAAGCTCTGGTACTCCGGCTCGTACTACCGCTACGAGCGCGCCCAGGCCGGCCGCTACCGCCACTTCTCGCAGGTCGGCGCCGAGGCGATCGGCGCCGAGGACCCGGCGCTCGACGCCGAGCTGATCATCCTCGCCGACCAGGCGTACCGCTCGCTCGGTCTGCGGAACTTCCGCATCCTGCTGAACTCGCTCGGCGACAAGGAGTGCCGCCCCGTCTACCGGGAGGCCCTCCAGAGCTTCCTGCGTGGCCTCGACCTCGACGAGGAGACCCTGCGCCGCGCCGAGATCAACCCGCTGCGCGTCCTCGACGACAAGCGCGAGTCCGTGCAGAAGCAGCTCGTCGGCGCGCCGCTCCTGCGCGACTACCTGTGCGACGCGTGCAAGGCGTACCACGAGGAGGTGCGCGCCCTCATCACCGCGGCGGGCGTGGTCTTCGAGGACGACGCCAAGCTGGTGCGCGGCCTCGACTACTACACCCGCACCACCTTCGAGTTCGTGCACGACGGTCTCGGCTCGCAGTCGGCGGTCGGCGGCGGCGGCCGCTACGACGGCCTCTCCGAGATGATCGGCGGCCCCGCGCTGCCGTCCGTGGGCTGGGCACTCGGCGTCGACCGCACCGTCCTCGCCCTGGAGGCGGAGGGCGTCGCGCTCGACATCCCCGGCGCCACCAGCGTCTTCGCCGTGGCGCTCGGCGAGGAGGCCCGCCGGATCCTCTTCGGCAAGATCACCGAGCTGCGCAGGGAGGGCATCGCCGCGGACTTCTCCTTCGGCGGCAAGGGCCTCAAGGGCGCCATGAAGGACGCCAACCGCTCGGGTGCCAGGCTCGCGGTCGTGGCCGGCGAGCGCGACCTCGCCGAGGGCGTCGTCCAGCTCAAGGACATGGAGTCCGGCGAGCAGGAGGCCGTCGCCGTGGACGCCCTGCTGGACGCGGTACGGGCCAAGCTGGCCTGACGGACCGTACGGACGGAGGGGCCCGGATCGCGTGACGCGGTCCGGGCCCCTCCGCTTCGTCCTCACGCCCACCGGACTTATCCCCACCGAACGGTGGGGAAGGGGGCTCGTGCGGCAGAATGACGGTGCCCACAAGGCCCGCGATCGAGGGAACAGGTGACATGGCGAAGGCAGCGGTGGACGAGGTCGCTTCAGGCCCGGACGGCGGCGGCACGATCGGAGCGGGCCGGGCCTTCTCCTGGCTGCTCGTGATCACCGGAGCGGCCGGACTGCTCGCCTCCTGGATCATCACGATCGACAAGTTCAAGCTCCTCGAGGACCCGAACTTCACGCCGGGCTGCAGCCTCAACCCGGTCGTCTCCTGCGGCAACATCATGAAGAGCGAGCAGGCCGCGGTCTTCGGCTTCCCCAACCCGATGCTCGGCCTCGTCACGTACGCCATGGTGATCGCGATCGGCGTGGGCCTGCTCGCGGGCGCCCGCTACCGCCGCTGGTACTGGCTCGGCCTCAACGCCGGCACGCTGTTCGGCGTCGGTTTCTGCACCTGGCTCATGTACCAGTCGCTGTACGAGATCAACTCGCTCTGCCTCTGGTGCTGCCTGGCCTGGGTCGCCACCATCGTCATGTTCTGGTACGTGACCTCGCACAACGTCCGGCACGGTGTCATCCCCGCCCCTCGCGGCCTGCGGACCTTCTTCGACGAGTTCACCTGGCTCCTGCCCGTCCTGCACGTCGGGATCATCGGGATGCTGATCCTGACCCGCTGGTGGGACTTCTGGACCAGCTGACGGCGACCGCGCTGTCAGTGGCGTGACCTAGGCTTCATGACTGTGGAGCCCGACCTCTTTACCGCAGCCGCCGAAGACCGCCAGGAGAAGGACCCGTCCAGCAGCCCGCTGGCCGTCCGGATGCGCCCCCGCACCCTCGACGAGGTGGTGGGCCAGCAGCACCTGCTCAAGCCCGGCTCACCGCTGCGCCGACTCGTGGGAGACGGCGACGGCGGCCCCGCCGGCGCCTCCTCGGTGATCCTCTGGGGCCCGCCCGGCATCGGCAAGACCACCCTCGCGTACGTCGTCTCGAAGGCGACCGACAAGAGGTTCGTGGAGCTGTCCGCGATCACCGCCGGCGTCAAGGAGGTCCGGGCCGTCATCGACGGCGCCCGGCGCGCGGTCGGCGGCTACGGCAAGGAGACCGTCCTCTTCCTCGACGAGATCCACCGCTTCTCCAAGGCCCAGCAGGACTCGCTCCTGCCCGCCGTGGAGAACCGCTGGGTGACCCTGATCGCCGCGACCACCGAGAACCCCTACTTCTCGATCATCTCCCCGCTCCTCTCCCGCTCGCTGCTCCTCACCCTGGAGCCGCTCACCGACGACGACCTGCGCGGCCTCCTCGCCCGCGCGCTCACCGACGAGCGGGGCCTCGGCGGGTCCGTGACCCTGCCGGAGGACGCCGAGGGGCACCTCCTCCGGGTCGCCGGCGGCGACGCCCGGCGCGCCCTGACCGCCCTGGAGGCCGCGGCCGGCGCCGCCATCGCCAAGGGCGAGCCGGAGATCACGCTCCAGACGGTCGAGGAGACCGTCGACCGCGCGGCCGTGAAGTACGACAAGGACGGCGACCAGCACTACGACGTGGCCAGCGCGCTCATCAAGTCGATCCGCGGCTCGGACGTGGACGCGGCCCTGCACTACCTGGCGCGCATGATCGAGGCGGGGGAGGACCCGCGCTTCATCGCCAGGCGGCTCATGATCTCGGCGAGCGAGGACATCGGCCTCGCCGATCCGCACGCGCTGCCGATCGCCGTCGCCGCCGCCCAGGCAGTCGCCATGATCGGTTTCCCGGAGGCCGCGCTCACCCTGAGCCACGCCACGATCGCCCTCGCCCTGGCCCCGAAGTCGAACGCGGCGACGACCGCGATCTCCGCCGCCCTCGCGGACGTGCGGAACGGCCTCGCGGGCTCGGTCCCGCCCCACCTCCGCGACGGCCACTACAAGGGCGCGGCCAAGCTCGGCCACGCCCAGGGGTACGTCTACCCGCACGACGTCCCGGGCGGCATCGCGGCGCAGCAGTACGCGCCGGACGCGATCCACGGCCGCCAGTACTACGAGCCCACGCGCTACGGCGCGGAGGCGCGCTACGCGGACGTGGTGGAGCGGGTGCGGTCCCGCCTGAAGGGCGACGAGTAGCACCCGCCGCCCCGGTCCGCCGGCCCCCGGGCGAGAGCGCCGCGCGGACCCGGTACACTGATCAGGATCGCTGCGTCCCGTGCCCGGCTCCGGTCGGCACCACCAGAACGGGACAGTCAGCCGGAGACCCTGCCCTCGGGCGGGGTTTCCAGGAGCGTCGCGCACCTTCGAAGGTGTCGCTGGCAACCCACCACCACCCGGATTCCCGGACACGGCGGTGGGTCGTTCGCGTGCTGCACGTATGTGCCCAGACCTGGGAGCGGCTGCCCAACAGGTCCGTCTCGACGGACCCGACGGGTTTCCCGGCTGCGGATGCGACCTCCCCTAACCCTGGTGAAGCCGTTTCGTACACAGTAGAGAGGTTGGTTCATGCCGAACCAGTCCCGTCCCAAGGTCAAGAAGTCGCGTGCCCTCGGCATCGCGCTGACCCCGAAGGCTGTCAAGTACTTCGAGGCCCGCCCCTACCCGCCGGGCGAGCACGGCCGTGGCCGCAAGCAGAACTCGGACTACAAGGTCCGTCTGCTCGAGAAGCAGCGTCTGCGCGCCCAGTACGACATCAGCGAGCGCCAGATGGCGCGCGCCTACGACCGCGCCAAGAAGGCCGAAGGCAAGACGGGCGAGGCGCTGGTCGTCGAGCTCGAGCGTCGCCTCGACGCCCTGGTCCTGCGTTCGGGCATCGCCCGCACCATCTACCAGGCCCGCCAGATGGTCGTCCACGGCCACATCCAGGTCAACGGTGGCAAGGTCGACAAGCCGTCGTTCCGCGTCCGTCCCGACGACGTCGTGATGGTCCGCGAGCGCAGCCGCACCAAGCCGCTGTTCGAGGTCGCCCGTGAGGGTGGCTTCGCCGCCGACGGTGAGACCCCGCGCTACCTGCAGGTCAACCTGAAGGCCCTGGCCTTCCGTCTCGACCGCGACCCGAACCGCAAGGAAATCCCGGTCATCTGCGACGAGCAGCTGGTCGTCGAGTACTACGCCCGCTGATCCGGGCCCCCGGCGGAAGCCGGGGGACGTAGTACCACCCTCGCGGTGTTCAGCCCGCCGCTTCCCCGCCCTTACCGGTGGGGGAGCCGGCGGGCTTCCGCGTTCCCGGGACCGCCGCCGAACGGGCCGTACGGAAGGGGCGCGGGGCCTCCCGCCCGGCCGTTCGCACCGGGCCGCCGAGCGCCGGTTCCCGACGGTGTGCGAGTGCCCGCTCCACCGTCGCGTCCAGGGAGAGCCCCCGGCCCTCACGGAACGCCGCGGCGTACACCTCCGTGCCCAGCGCCTCGCCCGCCCGCTGCTCGCACAGCGTCCGCGGCCCGTTGAACGAGGCCGAGCCGAAGAGCCGGATCCCCACCGTGTCCCAGACCGGCACCGTCGCGCCCTGCAGCACCGCCGCCTCCACCGGATCGCCCTCGCTCACCGTCACCAGCGCGAGCAGTTCGACCGCGAGGGCGAGCCCGACCTGGTCACGGAAGGCGTGGTTGATCGTCACGCACTCGGCGAGCAGCTCCCGCGCCTCCCCGTAAGCGCCCCGGGTCCACGCCGAGAACGCGAGCACATAGAGGGCGTACGCCCGGGTCCAGCGCTCCCCGCGCTCCTCGCAGACCTCCCGCACCTCGCGGCAGATCGCGACCGCCCCCTCCAGGTCACCCACGAAGGCCCGCGCCATCGCCAGCTCGACCTGCCCCATCAGCACGTTGCTGTTCAGCTCGCCGAGCTCGCGGTACGCGTCCAGGGCCCGCCCGATCAGCTCCTCGGCGCGCGGCATGTCGTCCGAGAGCAGCGCGAGACAGCCCATCCGATGCGTCGCGTACGCCTCCGCCAGCGCGTTCCCGGAGGCCCGCGCCCGCTCCCCGCACTCGTGGAGCGCCGCCACCGCCGCCGTACCGTCCCCCTGCAGGATCGTCACGTACCCGAGCACCCACAGCGCCTTCAGCCTGGCCTCCTCGTGCCCGGACTCCAGCGCGAGTGCCCGCTCCAGCCAGTGCCGGCCCTCGGAGAGCCGCCCGCAACCCACCCAGGCGAACCAGAGCGTGCCCGCCAGGTGCTGGGCGAGATGCGCGTCCTCCGGGAGTTCGAGGCACAGGTCGAGGGCCGCCCGCAGGTTCGGCAGCGCCGCGTCCGTCCGGGCCGCCACCTCCGCCTGGCGCGGGCTGAACCACTCGAGCTCGCACCAGGTCGCCAGGCCCATGTACCAGTCGCGGTGCCTCCGGCGCAGCCGCTCGGTGTCGCCGAGCGCGGCCAGCCACTCCGCCCCGTACGCGGCGACCGTGTCCAGCATCCGGTAGCCGGGACCGGCGGGCGTGTCCTCCCGCGCCACCAGCGACTGTGCGAGCAGCCCCCCGAGCAGGTCCAGGATCCGCTCCGGCGGCAGCTCGGGGCCGCCGCACACGTACTCCACCGCCTCCAGGTCGAAGGGGCCGGTGAAGACCGAGACGCGCGCCCACAGCAGACGCTCCTCCGGGGTGCACAGCTCGTGGCTCCAGCCGATCGCCGTGCGCAGGGTCTGGTGCCGGGGCAGCGCCCCGCGCGGGCCGTCCGTGAGCAGCCGGAAGCGGTCGTCGAGACGGTGCAGCATCTGCTCGACGGAGAGGAGGGGCAGCCGGCCTGCGGCCAGTTCGAGGGCGAGCGGGATGCCGTCGAGCCGACGGCAGAGCTCCCGCACGGAATCGTCGACGAGGGGGCCGCGGGCGACGGGGGAGAGGGGTACGGAGGGAAGGGGCGCGGGGGAAGGGGGTACGGGGACGACCGGCGCGCCCGCCTCCGCCGCCCGCTCGGCGAGCAGCGCGACCGCGTCCGCCTCGCCCATCGGCGCCAGCCTGAACACGGCCTCGCCCGCCACCCGCAGCGGACGGCGGCCCACCGCGAGCACGGTGAGCCCGGGAGCGTGCGCGAGGAGCTCCCCCACCAGCGGCGCGCAGCTCTCCACCAGGTGCTCGAAACCGTCGAGCACCAGCAGGAACCGCCGCTCCGCGAGATGCTCGACCAGCACCTCGCGCGGGCCGCGCAGCGTGTGGTCGGTCAGCCCGAGCGCCTCGACCAGGGCGTGTTCCACCAGCTCCGGGTCGCGCAGCGGCGCGAGCCCGGCCAGCCGCACCTCGTCGCCGTAGCGTTTCTGCGCTCCTGACGCGACGCGCAGGGCGAGCCTCGTCTTGCCGACCCCGCCCACCCCGACGACCGTTACGAGGCGCGACTCCTCGAGAATTCGCGCCACTTCGGCCTGCTCGGCGGCCCGTCCGACGAACCGGTTCGGCTCCGCCGGGAGATTGCTCCGTCGCATGGGACACGGAGCGTACCCATCCGCGCGCGCTCCGTACAATCGGATTCCGTAACTCCCTTCCCACGAGCGGTAATGCGGTACGGCGGGACAGCCCGGGCGCGATAGGGTCGGGTGACTACTTTTGGCAAGGGCTCGCAAGGCCGACGACAGCAGAGAGCGGTGCAGAGTGACCGGTGGAGAGGTTGCCGGGATCCTGGTGGCCGTCTTCTGGGCGATCCTGGTCTCCTTCCTCGCCGTGGTGCTGGTGAGGCTGGCGCAGACGCTCAGGGCGACCACCAAGCTCGTGGCGGACGTGACCGAGCAGGCTGTTCCCCTGCTGGCCGACGCCTCCGCGACCGTGCGCTCCGCGCAGACCCAGCTCGACCGGGTCGACGCCATCGCCTCGGACGTCCAGGAAGTCACCTCCAACGCGTCCGCGCTGTCCTCCACCGTCGCCTCCACCTTCGGTGGCCCGCTCGTCAAGGTGGCCGCCTTCGGCTACGGCGTGCGCAAGGCGCTCGGCCGCGGCCGGGCCGGTGAGGACGTGCCGCGGGCCACGGCGCGACGTACGGTGATCGTCGGCCGTACGGTGCCGTCCGCACGGCGCCGTAAGCAGAAGGGCTGAGCCACCATGTTCCGCCGCACGTTCTGGTTCACGGCCGGCGCAGCCGCCGGCGTGTGGGCCACCGCCAAGGTCAACCGGAAGCTGAAGCAGCTGACCCCCGAGAGCCTCGCGGCCCAGGCCGCGAACAAGGCGGTCGAGACGGGTCACCGGCTCAAGGACTTCGCCCTCGACGTGAGGGCGGGCATGGTCCAGCGGGAGGCCGAACTGGGCGAGGCACTCGGCCTGGACGGCCCCCCGGCCGACAACGGCCGGGAGCGCGAGCTTCCGCCGCCGCGGCGCAGGGCCGCGCTCGACCCCACCGCGCGCCCCACCACGACGTATTCGACACCCACGATCTCGTACAACCGGAATGAGGACCACTGATGGAGTCGGCTGAAATCCGCCGCCGCTGGCTGAGCTTCTTCGAGGAGCGCGGGCACACCGTCGTCCCTTCGGCGTCGCTCATCGCGGACGACCCGACTCTGCTGCTCGTCCCCGCCGGCATGGTGCCCTTCAAGCCCTACTTCCTGGGTGAGGTGAAGCCGCCCTTCACGCGCGCGTCCAGCGTGCAGAAGTGCGTGCGTACGCCCGACATCGAAGAGGTCGGCAAGACCACCCGCCACGGCACGTTCTTCCAGATGTGCGGCAACTTCTCCTTCGGCGACTACTTCAAGGAAGGCGCCATCAAGCTCGCCTGGGAGCTGCTCACCAGCTCCGTCGAGCACGGTGGCTACGGCCTTGACCCGGAGAAGCTCTGGATCACGGTCTACCTGGAGGACGACGAGGCCGAGCGGATCTGGCGCGACGTCGTCGGCGTCCCGGCCGAGCGCATCCAGCGCCTCGGCAAGAAGGACAACTACTGGTCGATGGGCGTCCCCGGACCCTGCGGCCCGTGCTCCGAGATCAACTACGACCGCGGCCCCGAGTTCGGCGTCGAGGGCGGCCCGGCCGTCAACGACGAGCGGTACGTGGAGATCTGGAACCTCGTCTTCATGCAGTACGAGCGCGGTGAGGGCTCCGGCAAGGACGACTTCCCGATCCTCGGCGAGCTGCCGTCGAAGAACATCGACACGGGCCTCGGCCTGGAGCGCCTGGCGATGATCCTCCAGGGCGTCCAGAACATGTACGAGACGGACACCCTCCAGGTCGTCATCGACAAGGCCACCGAGCTCACCGGCGTCGCCTACGGCAAGGCCCACGACAGCGACGTCTCGCTGCGCGTGGTCGCCGACCACATGCGTACGTCCGTCATGCTCATCGGCGACGGCGTCACCCCCGGCAACGAGGGCCGCGGTTACGTGCTGCGCCGCATCATGCGCCGCGCCGTCCGCAACATGCGCCTGCTCGGCGCCACCGGCCCGGTCGTCCAGGAACTCGTCGACACCGTGATCAACACGATGGGCGAGCAGTACCCGGAGCTGGTCACCGACCGCAAGCGCATCGAGACGGTCGCCCTCGCCGAAGAGGCCGCCTTCCTCAAGGCCCTCAAGGGCGGCACGAACATCCTCGACACCGCCGTCACCGAGACCAAGGCCGCCGGCGGCACGATCCTCTCCGGCGACAAGGCGTTCCTGCTCCACGACACCTGGGGCTTCCCGATCGACCTCACCCTGGAGATGGCCTCCGAGCAGGGCCTCTCCGTGGACGAGGACGGCTTCCGCCGCCTCATGAAGGAGCAGCGGGAGCGCGCCAAGGCCGACGCCAAGGCCAAGAAGACCGGGCACGCCGACATGACGGCGTACCGCGAGATCGCCGACGGCAGCGGCGCCACCGAGTTCACCGGATACACCAACACCGAGGGCGAGAGCACGGTCGTCGGCCTCCTCGTCAACGGCGTCTCCTCGCCGGCGGCCTCCGAGGGCGACGAGGTCGAGGTCGTCCTCGACCGCACCCCGTTCTACGCCGAGGGCGGCGGCCAGATCGCCGACCAGGGCCGCATCCGGCTGCACAGCGGCGCCGTGATCGAGGTCCGCGACGTGCAGCAGCCGGTCCCCGGCGTCTCCGTGCACAAGGGATCCGTCCAGGTCGGCGAGGTGACCGTCGGCTCCACCGCCTACGCCACCATCGACGTCAGGCGCCGGACCGCCATCGCCCGCGCCCACTCGGCCACCCACCTCACCCACCAGGCGCTGCGCGACGCCCTCGGCCCGACGGCCGCCCAGGCCGGCTCCGAGAACCAGCCCGGCCGGTTCCGCTTCGACTTCGGTTCGCCGAACGCCGTCCCCGGCACGGTCCTCACGGATGTCGAGCAGAAGATCAACGAGATCCTCTCGCGCGAGCTGGAGGTCCACGCCGAGGTCATGGCGATCGACGAGGCCAAGCGCCAGGGTGCCATCGCCGAGTTCGGCGAGAAGTACGGCGAGCAGGTCCGCGTCGTCACCATCGGCGACTTCTCCAAGGAGCTGTGCGGCGGTACGCACGTCCGCAACACCGCCCAGCTCGGTCTGGTGAAGCTGCTCGGCGAGTCGTCCATCGGCTCCGGTGTGCGCCGTATCGAGGCCCTCGTCGGTGTCGACGCGTACAACTTCCTCGCCAAGGAGCACACGGTCGTCGCCCAGCTCCAGGAGCTGGTCAAGGGCCGCCCGGAGGAGCTGCCGGAGAAGATCTCCGCCATGCTCGGCAAGCTGAAGGACGCCGAGAAGGAGATCGAGAAGTTCCGCGCGGAGAAGGTGCTCCAGGCCGCCGCCGGTCTCGTCGACTCCGCCAAGGACGTCCGCGGCGTCGCCCTCGTGACCGGTCAGGTCCCGGACGGCACCACCGCCGACGACCTGCGCAAGCTGGTCCTCGACGTCCGTGGCCGCATCTCCGGTGGCCGCCCGGCGGTCGTCGCGCTGTTCACCACGGCCAACGGCAAGCCGCTCACGGTCATCGCCACCAACGAGGCCGCTCGTGAGCGCGGTCTCAAGGCCGGCGAGCTGGTCCGCACGGCCGCCAAGACCCTCGGTGGCGGTGGCGGCGGCAAGCCGGACGTCGCCCAGGGCGGCGGTACGAACCCGGAGGCCGTCGGCGAGGCCATCGCCGCCGTCGAGCGTCTCGTGACGGAGACGGTGTGACGATGCGTCGCGGCCGCCGTATCGCGGTCGATGTCGGGGACGCCCGGATCGGGGTCGCCTCGTGCGACCCCGACGGGGTCCTCGCCACGCCGGTGGAGACCGTGCCGGGACGTGACGTCCCGGCCGCCCACCGGCGGCTCCGCCAGATCGTCGAGGAGTACGAGCCCATCGAGGTCGTCGTGGGCCTGCCCCGTTCGCTCAGCGGGCGGGAGGGGCCGGCCGCGACCAAGGTGCGTGCCTTCGCCCGTGAGATGGCCAAGGGCATCGCGCCCGTGCCGGTCCGGCTGGTCGACGAGCGGATGACGACGGTCACCGCGACCCAGGGGCTGCGGGCCTCGGGAGTGAAGGCGAAGAAGGGGCGGTCCGTCATCGACCAGGCCGCCGCTGTGATCATCCTGCAAGCAGCTCTTGAGTCCGAACGGGTATCAGGTAATCCGCCCGGTGAGGGCGTCGAAGTGGTCATCTGATCGCGATACGGTAACGTTCCGCGCGTTGCGGCGGTGTTCGAATTGCTGCCGCACTACGTAGAGGCGGATCGTCCGGAAGCCTCGCGGCTGTTTGGGGATCGATGACTGAGTATGGCCGGAGCCCCGGCTCCGAACCGTGGCACCCCACGGACCCGTTGTTCGGGGACCAGGGGTGGGAAGGTCAGCAGCAGTACCAGCACCCGCAGCAGCCGCAGCAGGCGAGCCAGTACGGCCAGGGCGGCGGTCAGGGGTACGAGGGCGACCCGTATCAGCAGCAGCAGTACCAGCAGCCTCCGTACCAGGAGCAGCAGCAGTACCAGCAGCCGCAGCAGCCGCATGGCTATGTGGATCCGCAGTACCAGCAGCAGATGCCGCCGCAGCAGTACCAGCAGCACCCACAGCATCAGCAGCATCCACAGCAGCAGCAGCAGTACGGGACGGGGTACCCGGGCGGTTACGACACGCCCGGGAACCTCGGACAGCAGTACGACGGCAACTGGGAGTCGGGCCAGGCGGCCATGGCGTACAGCGCGCCCCCGGCCGATCCGTACGGCGGCCAGAACCCCGACCTCTACGGCACCCCTGAGGCGTACCCGCCGCCCCAGCCCCCCGGCCACCGGCGGAACCCGCCGGAGCCGGTGATCGACTGGGCGCCGGAGGAAGAGGCGCGTCCGGAGCCGGAGGAGGAGCAGCACCCCTTCTTCACGGGCGCCGACGACGCGGACGACGAGTACGACGACGAGCCGGCCCCGGGACGGAACTCCCGGGGCGGCGACCGCGAACGCCGGAGCAAGGCGAACAAGCGCAAGGGCAAGAACGGCGTGGCCTGCCTGGTCGTCGCGCTCGTCCTCGTGGGCGGCGTCGGTGGCATCGGCTACTTCGGCTACCAGTTCTGGCAGGGCGAGTTCGGCGCGGCCGAGGACTACGCGGGCAGCGGCTCCGGCGAGGTCCAGGTCGAGATCCCGAAGGACTCCGGCGGCTACCAGATCGGCAACATCCTCAAGAAGGCCGGCGTCGTGAAGAGCGTCGACGCCTTCGTCTCGGCGCAGGGACGGAACCCGAAGGGTCTCTCGATCCAGGCGGGCGTCTACACGCTGAAGAAGGAGATGTCGGCCGAGAGCGCCGTCTCCCTCATGCTCAACCCGGCGAGCCAGGCCAACTTCGTCATCCCCGAGGGCAAGCGCAACGCCTGGGTGTACGAACAGCTCGACAAGCGTCTCGACCTCAAGGCCGGCACGACCAAGGGCATCGCCCGCGCGAAGGCGGACTCCCTGGGGCTGCCCGACTGGGCCAAGAACCACGCGGACGTCAAGGACCCCCTGGAGGGCTTCCTCTTCCCGGCCAGCTACCCGGTCTCCAAGTCGGCCAAGCCCGAGGACGCGCTGCGCAAGATGGTGTCCCGCGCGAACGCGGAGTACACCAAGCTCGACATGGACGCGAAGGCGAGGGAACTGGGGCTGAGCGGGCCCTGGGAGCTGCTGACCGTGGCGAGCCTCGTGCAGGTCGAGGGCAAGTACAAGCACGACTTCGACAAGGTCGCGCGGGTCGTCTACAACCGGCTCAAGCCGAACAACGTCGAGACCGTGGGCCGTCTGGAGTTCGACTCCACGGTCAACTACTTCAGGGGCACCAGCACCCTCGACGTCGGCTCGGTCGAGGAGATGCGCAAGATCAAGGACCCGTACAACACGTACGCGTACGACGTGAAGGGCCTCATCCCCGGTCCCATCAGCAACCCCGGCGTCGAGGCGCTGAACTCGGCGATGAGCCCGGCCGACGGGCCGTGGTACTACTTCGTGTCGATCAACGAGAACAAGACCGTCTTCTCCGTGACCCTCAAGGAGCACAACCAGAACGTCGCGGAGTACGAGAAGGAACGGGAACAGGGCCAGTGAGCAAGCAGCACCGCGCGGCCGTCCTCGGTTCGCCGATCGCCCACTCGCTCTCCCCGGTCCTGCACCGGGCGGCCTACGCCGAGCTGGGCCTCGACGACTGGTCCTACGACCGCTTCGAGGTCGACGAGGCCGGGCTCGCCGGCTTCGTCGGCGAGCTGGACGGCAGCTGGGCGGGTCTCTCCCTGACCATGCCGCTCAAGCGGGCGGTCATCCCGCTGCTCGACGAGATCAGTGACACGGCGGCCTCCGTGGAAGCCGTCAACACGGTCGTCCTCCGCGAGGACGGCCGCCGGGTCGGGGACAACACCGACATTCCCGGCATGATCGCCGCCCTGCGTGAGCGGGGCGTCGAGAAGGTGGAGTCCGCGGCGATCCTCGGCGCCGGCGCCACCGCCTCCTCCGCGCTGGCCGCGCTCGCCCGGGTCTGCGCGGGCTCCGTCACCGCGTATGTCCGCAGCGAGGCGCGCGCGGAGGAGATGCGCGGCTGGGGCGAGCGGCTCGGCGTGGACGTCCGTACCGCCTCGTGGGACGACGCGGCGGAGGCCTTCGCCGCCCCGCTGGTCGTCGCGACCACCCCGGCCGGCACCACGAACGCCCTCGCCACCGCCGTCCCCGACGCGGTCGGCACGCTCTTCGACGTCCTGTACGACCCCTGGCCGACGGCGCTCGCCGCGGCCTGGTCCGACCGCGGGGGCAAGGTCGTCGGCGGCCTCGACCTCCTCGTCCACCAGGCCGTCCTCCAGGTCGAGCAGATGACGGGCCGTACGCCCGCCCCGCTCGCGGCGATGCGTGCGGCGGGGGAGCGGGCGCTGGCCGCCCGGTAGGCTCGCCTGCGCCGGACCGATCGGCGTAACGGGGGGAATACGGGGACATGGGCGAAGACCTGGTACTGGCGTCCAAGTGGGACTTCGGCTTCGACGTGGTGCGCTTTCTGTGGGTGGGGCTCTTCAGCTCGCTGCCCCTGTGGGCGCGGTGCACCGCACTCGCCCTCTTCGGCGCGACCCTGCTGTACGGCTTCGTCACCTGGCTGCGGAATCGTTCGTCCGCCGCCCCGGAGCCCGAGGAGACCGCCCCGGAGGGCGTGGAGAGCGTCCAGGAGGACGAGACCCGCGTCCGATAGCTGGACCGGGGACCAAGTGGTCGCCCCGGACGTGGGAGGATCGGTGACGGCGGGCCAGGGCCGCGCACCCGGCCGCGCCGTCGCAGTGCCCAGGCGCGAGCATGAGGAGCATCGTTGAGCAGGTTGCGTTGGCTGACCGCTGGGGAATCCCACGGACCCGCGCTGGTCGCGACGCTGGAGGGCCTTCCCGCCGGCGTCCCCGTCACCACCGAGCTGGTGGCGGACCACCTCGCGCGGCGTCGCCTCGGCTATGGGCGCGGCGCCCGGATGAAGTTCGAGCAGGACGAGATCACGTTCCTCGGCGGTGTCCGCCACGGGCTCTCCCTCGGTTCCCCGATCGCCGTCATGGTCGGCAACACCGAGTGGCCCAAGTGGGAGAAGGTCATGTCGGCCGACCCCGTCGACCCGGCCGAGCTCAAGGAGACGGGCCGCAACGCGCCCCTGACCCGGCCCCGGCCCGGCCACGCCGACCTCGCCGGCATGCAGAAGTACGGCTTCGACGAGGCCCGCCCGATCCTGGAGCGCGCCAGCGCCCGGGAGACCGCGGCCCGTGTCGCCCTCGGCGCCATCGCCCGCTCCTTCATCAAGGAGACCGCGGGCATCGAGATCGTGTCGCACGTCGTCGAACTGGCGGCCGCCAAGGCCCCGTACGGCGTCTACCCGACCCCCGGCGACGTCGAGCGGCTCGACGCCGACCCGGTCCGCTGCCTCGACGCCGACGCGTCGAAGGCGATGGTCGCCGAGATCGACCAGGCCCACAAGGACGGGGACACCCTCGGAGGTGTCGTCGAGGTGCTCGCGTACGGTGTGCCCGTCGGGCTCGGCTCCCATGTCCACTGGGACCGGCGCCTCGACGCCCGGCTCGCCGCGGCTCTCATGGGCATCCAGGCCATCAAGGGCGTCGAGGTCGGCGACGGCTTCGACCTCGCCCGCGTGCCCGGCTCCAAGGCCCACGACGAGATCGTCCGCACCGAGGACGGCATCAAGCGCACCTCCGGCCGCTCCGGCGGCACCGAGGGCGGTCTGACCACCGGCGAGCTGCTGCGCGTCCGCGCCGCGATGAAGCCGATCGCGACCGTCCCCCGCGCCCTCGCCACGATCGACGTCGTCACCGGCGAGGCCACCGCCGCCCACCACCAGCGCTCCGACGTCTGCGCCGTCCCCGCCGCCGGCATCGTCGCCGAGGCCATGGTCGCGCTCGTCCTCGCGGACGCCGTCGTCGAGAAGTTCGGCGGCGACTCGGTCCCGGAGACCCGCCGTAACGTCCAGTCGTACCTCGACAACCTGCACATCCGGTGACCGCCGGACCGCTGGTCGTCCTCGTCGGACCCATGGGTTCCGGCAAGTCCACGGTGGGCGCGCTCCTGGCCGAACGGCTCGGCGCGCCCTACCGGGACACCGACGCCGACATCGTCGCCGCCGAGGGCCGGGAGATCTCCGACATCTTCGTCGAGGACGGCGAGGAGCACTTCCGCGCCCTGGAGCGGGCCGCCGTCCGCGCGGCCGTCGCCGCGCACGAGGGCGTCCTCGCGCTCGGCGGCGGCGCGATCCTCGACGCCGACACCCGCGCCCTGCTGGCCGGGCTCCCCGTCGCGTACCTCTCCATGGACGTCGAGGAGGCGGTCCGCCGCGTCGGCCTCAACACCGCGCGGCCGCTGCTCGCCGTCAACCCGCGCCGCCAGTGGCGCGAGCTGATGGAAGCGCGCCGCCCTCTCTACACCGAAGTCGCACAGGTGGTCGTCACCACCGACGACCGCACCCCCGAAGAGGTCGCGGACGCGGTCCTCTCGGCACTGGATCTGAAGAAGGACGCATGACGACGGACCAGGAAGTGACCCGAATCCAGGTCGCGGGCAGCGCGGGCACGGAGCCTTACGAGGTGCTGGTCGGCCGGCAGCTGCTCGGCGAGCTCCCCGCCCTGATCGGCTCCCGGGCCAAGCGGGTCGCCGTCATCCACCCGGAGGCGCTCGCCGGCACCGGTGAGGCGCTCCGCGCCGACCTCGCCGACCAGGGCTACGAGGCCGTCGCCATCCAGGTGCCGAACGCGGAGGAGGCGAAGACCGTCGAGGTCGCCGCCTACTGCTGGAAGGCGCTGGGCCAGACCGGCTTCACCCGGACCGACGTCATCGTCGGCGTCGGCGGCGGCGCGACCACCGACCTGGCGGGCTTCGTGGCCGCGACCTGGCTGCGGGGCGTGCGCTGGATCGCCGTACCGACGACGGTCCTGGCGATGGTCGACGCGGCCGTCGGCGGCAAGACGGGCATCAACACCGCCGAGGGCAAGAACCTCGTCGGCGCCTTCCACCCGCCGGCCGGCGTCATCTGCGACCTCGCCGCGCTCGACTCGCTGCCGGTGAACGACTACGTCAGCGGGCTCGCCGAGATCATCAAGGCCGGTTTCATCGCCGACCCGGTGATCCTCGACCTCGTCGAGGAGGACCCCGAGGCCGCCCGTACGCCCGCCGGTCCGCACACCGCCGAGCTGATCGTGCGGTCGATCGAGGTCAAGGCGGAGGTCGTCTCCGGCGACCTCAAGGAGTCCGGCCGCCGCGAGTTCCTCAACTACGGCCACACGCTGGCCCACGCCATCGAGAAGAACGAGCGGTACAAGTGGCGCCACGGCGCCGCGGTCTCCGTCGGCATGGTCTTCGCCGCCGAGCTCGGCCGGCTCGCCGGGCGCCTCGACGACGCCACCGCCGACCGGCACCGCGCGGTCCTGGAGTCCGTCGGTCTGCCGCTCACCTACCGCGGCGACCAGTGGCCCAAGCTCCTGGAGACGATGAAGGTGGACAAGAAGTCCCGCGGCGACATGCTGCGCTTCATCGTGCTCGACGGACTCGGCAAGCCGGCCGTCCTCGAAGGGCCTGACCCGGCCGTGCTGTTCGCGGCGTACGGCGAGGTGGCGGTGTGACCGACCGCCGGCCCGTCCTGGTGCTGAACGGCCCGAACCTCGGGCGGCTGGGCTCCCGCGAGCCCGACATCTACGGCGCCACCTCGTACAAGGGGCTCGTCGAGTCCTGCCGGACCCTCGGCGCGGAGCTCGGCTTCGACGTCGAGGTCCGGGAGACCAACGACGAGGGCGAGATGATCCGCTGGCTCCACGAGGCGGCGGACGGAGCGGTCCCGGTCGTACTCAATCCGGGGGCGTTCACGCACTACTCGTACGGGATGCGGGACGCGGCCGCGCAGCGGACGGCCCCGCTGATCGAGGTGCACATCTCGAACCCGTACACCCGGGAGGAGTTCCGGCACACCTCGGTCGTCGCGGCCGTGGCGACCGGGACGGTGGCCGGCTTCGGGATCGGCTCCTACCGGCTGGCCCTGCGGGCGCTGGCCGAGGAACTGACGGGCTGACCGACCTGCCGACCGACCCTGCCGATCGGACGGTGAGCGGGACGGGGGCGGGCGGGGCACTATGGGCCCGCCCCCACCGTTCCCCCTGTGGGGGGCAGGGGCGGTAACGTTCCGGCGTCCCTGATTCATCAGTCAGTCGTACGAGACGGAGTGGCACCGGATGCAGCACGCAGTGGGGGGCCCGCTGCCACCGCCCGAGCAGTCGCCGGGCCAGTCGCCCGACACCGGACCCGTGGCGGGGGCTGCGCAGGGATCCGTCTCCGGGCCCGTGGCGGGCGCCGCGCCGGGATCCGTCTCCGGGCCCGGGAGCGGCGCGCAGGGCGGGCAGCACCCGCCCGTTCCGCCCGCGCCCCCTCAGGGCGCCCCGTACCCCGCGCCGTCCGCCGGTTCCCGGCTCGGCGTGCACCCCACTCTTCAGGCGGGCGCCCCCAGGCCCCCGCACCCCGCACCGCCGCCGCAGCAGCACGCGGCTCCGTCCGGGCCCGGCCCGGGCGGATCGGGCTGGGGCGCCGCCCCCGGAGCCGTACCGCGCCATCCGGCGGCCTCGCAGCAGCCGGCCGCCCCGCGGCACCCCGCCCCGGCACCGCTCCGTGCGGACCTCACCGGCCATGTCCCGCTGCCGCCCGTGAGCGCCCCGGTCGCGCCGCCCGTGGACCACGGCGGGGGGACCGGCGCCGCGACCCTCGCCGTCCTGCTCATCGGTCCCGCGGGGGCCGGCAAGACGACCGTCGCCCGCCACTGGGCCCAGCGCCGCAGGGTGCCCACCGCGCACATCAGCCTCGACGACGTACGCGAGTGGGTCTGCTCCGGCTTCGCCGACCCGCAGTCCGGGTGGAACGAGCACTCCGAGGCGCAGTACCGGCTCGCCCGCCGCACCTGCGGCTTCGCCGCCCGCAACTACCTCGCCAACGGCATCTCCTGCATCGTCGACGACGCGGTCTTCCCCGACCGCCCCGTCGTCGGCCTCGGCGGCTGGAAGCGCCACGTCGGCCCCGGCCTGCTGCCCGTCGTACTCCTGCCCGGCCTGGAGATCGTCCTGGAGCGCAACGCGGAGCGCAGCGGCAACCGACGCCTCTCGGACGAGGAGGTCGCCGCCATCCACGGCCGCATGGCCGGCTGGTACGGCTCCGGCCTCCCGATCATCGACAACTCCACGTACGACGTCGAGACCACCGCGCGCGTCCTCGACGACGTCCTCGCCCGCGCGATAGCGAGCCCGCCCGCCTGGTGACCGGCCGGGGACCGCGCCTCGCACGGTCGGCCGCGCAGAACAGGCCACCGTGCCGAGCTCCTCGTAGGCTCGGAGCATGTCAGAGGTGTATGCGGACCGCCGTGTACGGCTGCGCGATCGGTGCGCGGCCGCGGGCAGCCCGGCGGCCTTGGTCTCCCGCCCCGCCAACGTCCGCTATCTCGCGGGCGGTTCGCCCGCCGGAGCCGTTCTGCTCGTCGGCCCCGAACCGGAAGCGGACGTCCTGCTCTGCCCCGTCGCGCCCGGTGGCGAGCCGGTCGACGGACGGCTCGACGAGCTGCTCCGGCAGCAGGTCCTGCCGGCCGGCGGGGGCGATCCGGCGGTCGCGGCCGTCGATCTCGCGCGCCGGGCGGGCGCCGACGCGCTCGCCGTCGAGGAACACGACCTGACCGTGGCCCGGCACCGCGCGATGGGTTCCGTGGCGACCGGCCTCCGTCTCGCCGACCTCGCCTGCGCCGTGGAGCAGCTGAGGATCGTCAAGGACGAGGACGAGATCGCCTGTCTGCGGATCGCCGCCGAGATCGCCGACCAGGCCCTCGGCGAGCTCCTGGAGTCGATCCTGGTGGGGCGGACCGAGCGCCACCTCGCCCTGGAGCTGGAGCGGCGGCTCGTCGACCACGGCGCCGACGGGGCCGCCTTCGCGACCTCGGTGGCGACCGGCCCGCACTCCGGGCGCCGGCGGCACCGGCCCACCGACCGCCGGGTCGAGGAGGGCGATTTCCTCTCCGTCTGCCTGGGCGCCGACTACCGCGGCTACCGGTGCGAGATCGGTCGCACCTTCGTCATCGGCACGACGCCCGCCGAGTGGCAGATCGAGCTGTACGAGCTCGTCTTCGCCGCTCAGCGGGCCGGACGCGAGTCCCTCGCGCCGGGCGCGGAGTACCGCGACGTGGACCGCGCGGCCAGGCAGATCCTGGACGCCGGAGGCCACGCGGAGGCCGCCGTGCCGCTCACCGGGCACGGGGTGGGGCTCGAAATCGACGAGGACCCGCAGCTCTCACCCTCGGCCATGGGTAAACTGGACGCTTGTGTGCCGGTCACCGTCGAACCGGGGGTCCACCTCCCGGGCCGGGGCGGAGTCCGGATCGATGACACGCTCGTCGTGCGCCAGGAGGCGGACGGCGGACCCGAGCTACTCACCATCACGACCAAGGAGCTCCTCGCGCTGTAAGGCGCGTACGCCTCCACGGTCCCACGTCAGTCCAGGAGATTCCGCAACCGTGGCTTCCACGAACGACCTCAAGAACGGCATGGTGCTCAAGCTCGAAGGCGGCCAGCTCTGGTCCGTCGTCGAGTTCCAGCACGTCAAGCCCGGCAAGGGCCCGGCCTTCGTGCGCACCAAGCTCAAGAACGTGCTGTCCGGCAAGGTCGTCGACAAGACCTTCAACGCCGGTGTGAAGGTCGAGACGGCCACCATCGACCGCCGCGACATGCAGTTCTCCTACATGGACGGCGACTACTTCGTCTTCATGGACGAGGAGACGTACGACCAGCTGCACGTCGACCGCAAGTCGGTCGGCGACGCCGCCAACTTCCTGATCGAGGGCTTCACCGCCTCGGTCGCGCAGCACGAGGGCTCGGTGCTCTACGTCGAGCTCCCCGCCGCCGTCGTCCTGACGATCAAGCACACCGACCCGGGCGTCCAGGGCGACCGCTCCACCGGCGGCACCAAGCCCGCCGAGCTGGAGACCGGCCACGAGATCCAGGTCCCGCTCTTCATCACCACCGGTGAGAAGGTCAAGGTCGACACCCGCACCAGCGACTACCTCGGCCGGGTGAACAGCTAACCGTGGCCGCTCGGAGCAAGGCCCGCAAGCGCGCCTTCCAGATCCTCTTCGAGGCCGACCAGCGCGACGCCTCCGTGCAGGAGGTCCTCGCGGACCAGGTCCGGCTCGCACGGTCGGACGACCGTCAGCCGCCGGTCAGCGACTTCACCATGCAGCTGGTCGAGGGGTACGCGTCGCACGTCCACCGCATCGACGAGCTCATCGCCACCTACGCGGTGGACTGGGACCTCGACCGGATGCCGGTCGCCGACCGGAACATCGTGCGCCTCGGCGCGTACGAGCTGATCTGGGAGGACGGTACGCCGGACGCGGTCGCGATCGACGAGGCGGTCCAGCTCGCCAAGGAGTTCTCCACCGACGAGTCCCCGAACTTCGTCAACGGCCTGCTGGCGCGCTTCAAGGACTTGAAGCCGCGTCTGCGCCGCGACGCGGACGTCTGAGTCCGCAGCCGTCACCGGCACGCCGAAGGGGCCCGCAGCATGAGCGCTGCGGGCCCCTTCGGCGTGTCAGGACCCCTCCAGGGCGTCGGACGGCTCCGGGGGCCCTGAGTGGCCCGTACAGGCGGGAGAAAGCACCGGGCCCGTGGACGTCCGATGACGTCCACGGGCCCGGCGGTACGTTTCTGCTGTTGCCTCGGAAGGACAGCGGAAGGTCAGTTCTCCTCGTGGGCGACCGCGCGGCGCGCGTCCGCGTCGAGGACGCCCCAGCTGATCAGCTGCTCGGTGAGGACCGAGGGGGACTGGTCATAGATGACGGCGAGGGTGCGCAGGTCGTCCTGGCGGATCGACAGCACCTTGCCGTTGTAGTCGCCGCGCTGCGACTGGATCGTCGCCGCGTAGCGCTGGAGCGGGCCGGCCTTCTCCTGGGGGACGTGCGCGAGGCGCTCCAGGTCCAGGACCAGCTTCGGCGGCGGCTCGGCGGCCCCACCCGGAGTCGTTCCCGGCAGGAGCTCCTGCACCGGCACCCCGTAGAAGTCGGCCAGCTCGGCGAGACGCTGCACGGTCACCGCGCGGTCACCACGCTCGTAGGAGCCGACCACCACGGCCTTCCAGCGGCCCTGGGACTTCTCCTCCACCCCGTGGAGTGAAAGACCCTGCTGGGTGCGGATGGCACGGAGTTTGGCCCCGAGCTGCTTTGCGTATTCGCTGGACATAACGCTCCCGGACGCTGTGACGACATGCGGCTGCGCCGCGCGGCTGGTAACTCACTGTGAGGTTACGCAGCGTTACGCTCGCCCGTCAAGCCGAAAGGTCCGTACCGCCTCCTCCCGGGGGACGTCACCCCGGGAGGAGGCGGGGGCGTCGAAAGCGCGACCACCCGCCCCTGGTAGTGTGGAACGCGCAAATCCGACGTCCTTTAAGAGCCGTCCCGTGAGGCGGAGAAGGAGGTCCGTTTCCTATGGACGCTCAGCAGTACAGCGATGACGCCCGGCCCGTACTCGAGGCCCCGGACATCGCGCGGGTCCTGACCCGCATCGCCCACGAGATCGTCGAACGCGCCAAGGGCGCCGACGACGTGGTGCTCCTCGGCATCCCCACCCGCGGTGTCTTCCTCGCCCGCCGGCTCGCCGAGAAGCTCGAATCGATCACCGGCGCCAAGATCCCGGTCGGTTCCCTCGACATCACCATGTACCGGGACGACCTGCGGCTGAAGCCGGCCCGCGCCCTCGGCCGCACCGACATCCCCGGTGACGGCATCGACGGCCGCCTCGTCGTCCTCGTCGACGACGTGCTCTTCTCCGGCCGCACCATCCGCGCCGCCCTCGACGCCCTCGGCGACATCGGCCGCCCGCGCGCCGTCCAGCTCGCGGTCCTCGTCGACCGCGGCCACCGCGAACTTCCGATCCGCGCCGACTACGTCGGCAAGAACCTCCCCACGTCGCTGCGGGAGACGGTCAAGGTCCAGCTCGCCGAGGAGGACGGTCGCGACACCGTCCTGCTCGGCACCCAGACCTCCTCCTAGCCGGACCGGCTTCCCCGCGGGGCAGGGGCACACCCCTGCGCCCCCGCATGCCCGCACACCTCCCCACCACGGAGAGAATCCCCGATGATGCGTCACCTCATCTCGGCCGCCGACCTCACCCGCGACGACGCCGTCCTGATCCTCGACACCGCCGAGGAGATGGCCCGGGTCGCCGACCGGCCCATCAAGAAGCTGCCGGCCCTGCGCGGCCGCACCATCTGCAACCTGTTCTTCGAGGACTCCACCCGGACCCGGATCTCCTTCGAGGCCGCCGAGAAGCGCCTCTCCGCCGATGTGATCAACTTCGCGGCCAAGGGCTCCAGCGTCTCCAAGGGCGAGTCCCTCAAGGACACCGCGCAGACCCTGGAGGCCATGGGAGTCGACGCGGTCGTCATCCGGCACGGTGCCTCCGGCGCCCCGTACCGCCTCGCCACCTCCGGCTGGATCGACGCCCCCGTCATCAACGCCGGTGACGGCACCCACCAGCACCCCACCCAGGCCCTCCTGGACGCCTTCACCATGCGCCGCCGCCTGGTCGGCCGTGACGCGGGCCTCGGCAAGGACCTGAACGGCCGGCGCATCACGATCGTCGGCGACGTCCTGCACAGCCGCGTCGCCCGCTCCAACGTCGACCTGCTGCACACCCTCGGCGCCGAGGTCACCCTGGTGGCCCCGCCGACCCTCGTCCCCGTCGGCGTCGAGACCTGGCCCTGCGAGATCTCGTACGACCTCGACAGGGTGCTGCCGAAGTCCGACGCGGTGATGATGCTGCGTGTGCAGCGCGAGCGGATGAACGCCGCCTTCTTCCCCACCGAGCGCGAGTACTCGCGCCGGTACGGGCTCGACGGCGACCGGATGGCGAAGATGCCCGAGCACGCCATCGTCATGCACCCCGGGCCCATGGTCCGCGGCATGGAGATCACCGCCGAGGTCGCCGACTCCGACCGCTGCACGGTGATCGAGCAGGTCGCCAACGGCGTCTCGATCCGGATGGCCGTCCTCTACCTGCTGCTCGGCGGCAACGACTCCGCCGCCACCGCCCCCAGCACCACCCGCACCGAGGAGAACAAGTAACCATGAGCAAGATCCTTATCCGTGGTGCGCAGGTGCTCGGCGGCGAGACCCAGGACGTCCTGATCGACGGCGAGACCATCGCCGAGGTGGGGACCGGACTGTCCGCCGAGGGCGCGACCGTGATCGAGGCCGAGGGCCAGGTCCTGCTGCCCGGCCTGGTCGACCTTCACACGCACCTCCGCGAGCCCGGCCGCGAGGACTCGGAGACCGTCCTCACCGGCACCCGCGCCGCCGCCTCCGGCGGCTACACCGCCGTCTTCGCCATGGCCAACACCCACCCGGTCGCCGACACCGCCGGCGTCGTCGAGCAGGTCTACCGCCTCGGCCAGGAGCACGGCTACTGCGACGTCCAGCCCATCGGCGCCGTCACCGTCGGCCTGGAGGGCAAGAAGCTCGCCGAGCTCGGCGCCATGCACGACTCCGCCGCCGGCGTCACCGTCTTCTCCGACGACGGCAAGTGCGTCGACGACGCCGTGATCATGCGCCGCGCCCTGGAGTACGTGAAGGCCTTCGGCGGCGTCGTCGCCCAGCACGCCCAGGAGCCCCGCCTCACCGAGGGCGCCCAGATGAACGAGGGCATCGTCTCCGCCGAGCTCGGCCTCGGCGGCTGGCCGGCCGTCGCCGAGGAGTCGATCATCGCCCGCGACGTCCTCCTCGCCGAGCACGTCGGCTCCCGCGTCCACATCTGCCACCTCTCCACCGCCGGCTCCGTCGAGATCGTCCGCTGGGCCAAGTCCCGCGGCATCGACGTCACCGCCGAGGTCACCCCGCACCACCTCCTCCTCACGGACGAGCTGGTCCGCTCGTACAACCCCGTCTACAAGGTCAACCCGCCGCTGCGCACCGAGCAGGACGTCCTCGCGCTCCGCGAGGCGCTGGCCGACGGCACGATCGACATCGTCGCCACCGACCACGCCCCGCACCCCCACGAGGACAAGGACTGCGAGTGGGCAGCCGCCGCCATGGGCATGGTCGGCCTGGAGACCGCCCTCTCCGTCGTCCAGCAGACGATGGTCGAGACCGGCCTCCTCGACTGGGCCGGCGTCGCCGACCGCATGTCCTTCGCCCCCGCCCGCATCGGACAGGCCAAGGGCCACGGACGACCCGTCTCGGCTGGTGAGCCCGCGAACCTGACGCTGGTCGATCCGGCTTACCGTGGTGTGGTGGACCCCGCGGAATTCGCCTCCCGCAGCCGCAACACCCCCTACGAGGGTCGTGAGCTGCCGGGACGCGTCACCCACACCATCCTGCGGGGCCGGGCAACGGTCGTGGACGGGAAGCTGGCGTGACACCACTCATCGCAATCGCCGCAGAGGCAGCGGATCAGAAGTCGGCGGAGGTGACCGACTGGGCCGGACGGATCGGCTGGGTCGCCGGACTGCTGCTCTTCATCGCCTTCGTCTACTGGCTGATGCGCCAGGGATGGAAGTGGCGCGGCAGCCTCCAGTCCGACCTGCCCGAGCTGCTTGCCGTGCCGGAGACCCCCGGTGAGGCGAAACTGACTCTCGTCGGGCGCTACCACGGGTCCACGACCGCCGGGCAGTGGCTCGACCGGATCGTCGCCCACGGCCTCGGCACCCGCAGCCGCGTCGAGCTCACGCTCACCGACGCCGGGCTCGCGGTCGTCCGCCCGGGCGCGCACGACTTCCTCATCCCGACGGACGCCCTGCGCGAGGCCCGCCTCGACAAGGGCATCGCCGGCAAGGTCCTCGCCGAGGGCGGCCTGCTGATCGTCACCTGGGCCCACGGCGGCAAGCTGCTCGACTCCGGCTTCCGCTCCGACCGGGCGGCCGAACACACCGCCTGGGTCGAGGCCCTCAACTCCATGAACCACACCACCACGACGGAAGGCATCGCACGATGACGACCTCCATCAAGGGAGCCGCCTCTCCGAGGCAGAAGGCTGCTCCCGCCGTACTCGTCCTGGAGGACGGCCGCATCTTCCGCGGCCGCGCCTACGGGGCCGTGGGGGAGACCTTCGGCGAGGCCGTGTTCTCCACCGGTATGACCGGCTACCAGGAGACCCTCACCGACCCGTCGTACCACCGCCAGGTGGTCGTCATGACCGCCCCGCACGTCGGCAACACCGGCGTCAACGACGAGGACCCCGAGTCCGGCCGCATCTGGGTCTCGGGCTACGTCGTCCGCGACCCCGCCCGCGTCTCCTCCAACTGGCGCGCCCAGCGCTCGCTGGACGAGGAGCTGGAGCGCCAGGGCGTCGTCGGCATCTCCGGCATCGACACCCGCGCCCTCACCCGCCACCTGCGCGAGCGCGGCGCCATGCGCGTCGGCATCTTCTCCGGCGAGGCCTGGAACGGCGTCCGCGACGAGGCCCTCCTCGCGAAGGTCCAGGAGCAGCCCCAGATGAAGGGCGCGAACCTCGCCGCAGAGGTCGCCACCAAGGAGGCGTACGTCGTCCCCGCGATCGGTACGAAGAAGTTCACCGTCGCCGCCGTCGACCTCGGCATCAAGGGCATGACCCCGCACCGGATGGCCGAGCGCGGCATCGAGGTCCACGTGCTGCCCGCCACCGCCACCGCCGAGGACATCTACGCGGTGAACCCGGACGGCGTCTTCTTCTCCAACGGCCCGGGCGACCCGGCCACCGCCGACGGCCCCGTCGCCGTCATGCAGGCCGTCCTGGAGCGCAAGACCCCGCTCTTCGGCATCTGCTTCGGCAACCAGATCCTCGGGCGCGCCCTCGGCTTCGGCACCTACAAGCTGAAGTACGGCCACCGAGGCATCAACCAGCCGGTCCAGGACCGCACCACCGGCAAGGTCGAGGTCACCGCGCACAACCACGGCTTCGCCGTCGACGCGCCGCTCGACAAGGTCTCCGACACCCCCTTCGGGCGCGCCGAGGTCTCCCACGTGTGCCTGAACGACCAGGTCGTCGAAGGCCTCCAGCTGCTCGACCAGCCGGCCTTCTCCGTCCAGTACCACCCCGAGGCGGCCGCGGGCCCGCACGACGCCGCGTACCTCTTCGACCGTTTCGTATCCCTGATGGAGGCCGAGCGTGCCTAAGCGCACCGATATCCAGTCCGTCCTGGTCATCGGCTCCGGCCCGATCGTCATCGGACAGGCCGCAGAGTTCGACTACTCCGGCACCCAGGCCTGCCGCGTCCTGAAGGCCGAGGGCCTGCGGGTCATCCTGGTCAACTCCAACCCGGCCACGATCATGACCGACCCGGAGATCGCCGACGCCACGTACGTCGAGCCGATCACCCCCGAGTTCGTCGAGAAGATCATCGCCAAGGAGCGCCCCGACGCCCTCCTGCCCACCCTCGGCGGCCAGACCGCGCTCAACACCGCGATCTCCATGCACGAGCAGGGCGTCCTCGAGAAGTACGGCGTCGAGCTCATCGGCGCCAACGTCGAGGCGATCAACAAGGGCGAGGACCGCGACCTCTTCAAGGGTGTCGTCGAGGCCGTCAAGGCCAAGATCGGCTACGGCGAGTCCGCCCGCTCGGTCATCTGCCACACCATGGACGACGTGATCCAGGGCGTCGAGACGCTCGGCGGCTACCCCGTCGTCGTCCGCCCCTCCTTCACCATGGGCGGCGCCGGCTCCGGCTTCGCCCACGACGAGGAAGAGCTGCGCCGCATCGCCGGCCAGGGCCTCACGCTCTCCCCGACCACCGAGGTGCTCCTGGAGGAGTCCATCCTCGGCTGGAAGGAGTACGAGCTGGAGCTGATGCGCGACAAGAACGACAACGTCGTGGTCGTCTGCTCCATCGAGAACTTCGACCCGATGGGCGTCCACACCGGTGACTCGATCACCGTCGCCCCGGCGATGACCCTCACCGACCGCGAGTACCAGCGGCTCCGCGACATCGGCATCGCGATCATCCGCGAGGTCGGCGTCGACACCGGCGGCTGCAACATCCAGTTCGCGATCGACCCGGTCGACGGCCGCATCATCGTCATCGAGATGAACCCGCGCGTCTCCCGCTCCTCGGCGCTCGCCTCCAAGGCGACCGGCTTCCCGATCGCCAAGATCGCGGCCCGTCTCGCCGTCGGCTACACGCTGGACGAGATCCCGAACGACATCACGGAGAAGACCCCGGCGTCCTTCGAGCCCTCGCTCGACTACGTCGTCGTCAAGGCCCCGCGCTTCGCCTTCGAGAAGTTCCCCTCCGCCGACTCCACGCTGACCACGACCATGAAGTCGGTCGGCGAGGCCATGGCGATCGGCCGCAACTTCTCCGAGGCGCTCCAGAAGGCCCTGCGCTCCCTGGAGAAGAAGGGCTCGCAGTTCACCTTCGTCGGCGAGCCCGGCGACAAGGCCGAGCTCCTCGCCGAGTCGGTCCGCCCCACCGACGGCCGAATCAACACCGTCATGCAGGCGATCCGCGCGGGCGCCACCCCGCAGGAGGTCTTCGACGCCACGAAGATCGACCCGTGGTTCGTCGACCAGCTCTTCCTGATCAAGGAGATCGCCGACGAGCTGGCCGGCGCCGAGAAGCTCGACCCCGAGATCCTCGCCGAGGCCAAGCGGCACGGCTTCTCCGACGCCCAGATCGCCGAGATCCGCGGTCTGCGCGAGGACGTCGTCCGCGAGGTCCGGCACGCCCTCGGCGTCCGCCCGGTCTACAAGACGGTCGACACCTGCGCCGCCGAGTTCGCCGCCAAGACCCCGTACTTCTACTCCTCGTACGACGAGGAGAGCGAGGTCGCACCGCGCACCAAGCCCGCCGTGATCATCCTGGGCTCCGGCCCGAACCGCATCGGCCAGGGCATCGAGTTCGACTACTCCTGCGTCCACGCCTCCTTCGCCCTGAGCGACGCGGGCTACGAGACCGTGATGGTCAACTGCAACCCCGAGACCGTCTCGACGGACTACGACACCTCCGACCGCCTGTACTTCGAGCCGCTGACGCTGGAAGACGTGCTGGAGATCGTCCACGCCGAGACCCTCGCCGGCCCCGTCGCCGGTGTCGTCGTCCAGCTCGGCGGCCAGACCCCGCTGGGCCTGGCGCAGGCGCTCAAGGACAACGGCGTGCCGGTCGTCGGCACCTCGCCCGAGGCCATCCACGCAGCCGAGGACCGCGGCGCCTTCGGCCGGGTCCTCGCCGAGGCCGGCCTCCCCGCCCCGAAGCACGGCACCGCGACCACCTTCGCCGGCGCCAAGGCCATCGCCGACGAGATCGGCTACCCCGTCCTCGTACGCCCGTCGTACGTGCTCGGCGGCCGCGGCATGGAGATCGTCTACGACGAGACCCGCCTGGAGTCGTACATCGCCGAGTCCACCGAGATCAGCCCCACCCGGCCGGTCCTGGTCGACCGCTTCCTCGACGACGCCATCGAGATCGACGTCGACGCGCTCTACGACGGCGAGGAGCTCTACCTCGGCGGCGTCATGGAGCACATCGAGGAGGCCGGCATCCACTCCGGCGACTCGGCCTGCGCCCTGCCCCCGATCACCCTCGGCGGCTTCGACATCAAGCGCCTGCGCATCTCCACCGAGGCGATCGCCAAGGGCGTCGGCGTCCGCGGCCTGATCAACATCCAGTTCGCCATGGCCGGCGACATTCTGTACGTGCTCGAGGCGAACCCCCGCGCCTCCCGGACCGTCCCCTTCACCTCGAAGGCGACCGCCGTGCCGCTCGCGAAGGCCGCCGCCCGCATCTCGTTGGGCGCCACCATCGCCGAGCTGCGCGCCGAGGGCCTGCTGCCGAGGAACGGCGACGGCGGCACCCTGCCGATCGACGCGCCGATCTCCGTCAAGGAGGCCGTCATGCCGTGGTCGCGCTTCCGCGACATCCACGGCCGCGGCGTCGACACGGTCCTCGGCCCGGAGATGCGCTCCACCGGCGAGGTCATGGGCATCGACGCGGTCTTCGGCACGGCGTACGCCAAGTCGCAGGCCGGCGCCTACGGCCCGCTGCCCACCAAGGGCCGCGCGTTCATCTCCGTCGCCAACCGCGACAAGCGCTCGATGATCTTCCCGGCCCGCGAGCTCGTCGCCCACGGCTTCGAGCTGCTCGCCACCTCCGGCACCGCCGAGGTCCTCAAGCGCAACGGCATCAACGCCACCGTCGTGCGCAAGCTCAGCGAGGGCGAGGGCCCGAACGGCGAGAAGACCATCGTCCAGCTGATCCACGACGGCCAGGTCGACCTGATCGTCAACACCCCGTACGGCACCGGCGGCCGCCTCGACGGCTACGAGATCCGTACGGCCGCGGTGGCGCGCAGCGTCCCGTGCCTCACCACGGTCCAGGCGCTCGCCGCGGCCGTCCAGGGCATCGACGCGCTCAACCACGGCGACGTCGGCGTCCGCTCGCTCCAGGAACACGCGGAGCATCTGACCGCGGCCCGCGACTAGGGCGTGTTTCGAAAGTAGCGTCGTCTGCCCGGAGGGCAGGCCGGGCGGCGTCTGGTGCGTGCGATCGCAAGGCGGAGGGTCGTCCCGATACTGGTGTATCGGGATGATCCCGACAACGCGGCGAGCGTGCGTGCCAGGCGTCGCCCGGCAGACGGGACCTTCGCAACACGCCCTAGCAGCCCGTACGAAGCAGGGGGGACACCGGAGACACCGCGGTGTCCCCCTCTTCATGAGCACACCTGGACCGGAATCACATGTACAAGTTCTTCTTCGACCTCGTCTTCAAGCGCATGGACCCCGAGAAGGCCCACTACCTGGCCTTCCGCTGGATCCGCTTCGCGGCCCGCGTCCCCGTCCTGCGGACCTTCGTCGCCGCCGTCCTGGCGCCCCGGTACAAGGAACTGCGCACCGAGGCCCTCGGCCTGCGGATGCACGGCCCCTTCGGCCTCGCCGCCGGCTTCGACAAGAACGCCGTCGCCATCGACGGCATGGCGATGCTCGGCTTCGACCACGTCGAGATCGGCACGGTCACCGGTGAGGCCCAGCCCGGCAACCCCAAGAAGCGCCTCTTCCGGCTGGTCCCCGACCGCGCCCTGATCAACCGCATGGGCTTCAACAACGAGGGCTCCGCCGCCGTCGCCGACCGCCTCCACGCACGCGTGCCCGTCTTCAGGACCGTCGTCGGCGTCAACATCGGCAAGACAAAGGTCGTCCCGGAGGCCGAGGCCGCCGCCGACTACGTGAAGTCCACCGAGCGCCTCGCCGCGCACGCCGACTACCTGGTCGTGAACGTTTCCTCACCGAACACCCCCGGCCTGCGCAACCTCCAGGCCACGGAGTCCCTCCGCCCGCTGCTCACGGCGGTACGGGAGGCGGCCGACCGCGTGGTCACCGACCGCCGCGTCCCCCTCCTCGTCAAGATCGCCCCCGACCTCGCCGACGAGGACGTCGACGCCGTCGCCGACCTCGCCCTGGAGCTCGGCCTCGACGGCATCATCGCCACCAACACCACCATCGCCCGCGAGGGCCTCGGCCTGACCTCCGACCCTGCTCTGGTCAAGGAGACCGGCGGCCTCTCCGGCGCGCCCGTCAAGGAGCGCTCCCTGGCCGTCCTGCGCCGCCTCCACGCGCGCGTGGGGGACCGGCTGGTCCTGGTGGGCGTCGGCGGCATCGAGAACGCCGAGGACGCCTGGCAGCGCATCCTCGCCGGTGCCACCCTGATCCAGGGCTACAGCGCCTTCATCTACGAGGGCCCGTTCTACGCCCGCGCGATCCACAAGGGCCTCGCCGCGCGCCTCGCCGCCTCCCCGTACGCCACCCTCGCCGAGGCCGTCGGCGCCGACTCCCGAAAGGCCGCCAAGTGACTGCCCTCCCGTCGCCCGACCACCGCCCCTCACCGACGCCCTCCGGGCGGCCCCTGACATTCGGTACCCGCCTGCGCTCCGCCATGGACGAGCGCGGCCCCCTCTGCGTCGGCGTCGACCCGCACGCCGCCCTGCTCGACGCCTGGGGCCTGACCGACGACATCGCCGGCCTGGAGCGCTTCACCTTCACGGTCGTCGAGGCCCTCGCCGGCACCGTCGCCGTCTTCAAGCCGCAGGCCGCCTTCTTCGAGCGCTTCGGCTCGCGCGGCATCGCCGTCCTGGAGCGCGCCGTCGCCGATCTGCGCGCCGAGGGCGCCCTGGTCGTCATGGACGCCAAGCGCGGCGACATCGGCTCCACGATGGCCGCGTACGCGGAGGCCTTCCTGCGCAAGGACTCGCCGCTCTTCTCCGACGCGCTGACGGTCTCCCCGTACCTCGGCTACGGCTCCCTGAAGCCGGCCGTCGACCTGGCCCGGGAGTCCGGGGCCGGGCTCTTCGTCCTGGCGCTCACCTCGAACCCGGAGGGCGCGGAGGTCCAGCGGGCCGTCCGCGAGGACGGGCGCACCATCGGCGCGACCATGCTGGCGCACCTCGCCGAGGAGAACGCGGGGGAGACCCCCATGGGCTCCTTCGGCGCGGTCGTCGGCGCCACGCTCGGCGACCTGTCCTCGTTCGACCTGGACATCAACGGTCCGCTCCTCGCCCCCGGCATCGGCGCCCAGGGCGCCACCCCGGCCGACCTCCCCGCCGTCTTCGGCGCCGCGGTCCGCAACGTCGTCCCGAACGTCAGTCGGGGTGTTCTCCGTCACGGTCCCGATGTGTCCGCCCTGCGGGCCTCGGCGGACCGGTACGCGGACGAGATCCGCGCGGCCGTCGGCGCGTGAGCGTGTTCTCGCCGGGCTCGCGGTCAATCCGCAGGTGGGAGCGGATCGACCCGTGAATCGGCCCGGAGAGAGGAACCGTCTCACCAGCCGTCTCGCCACTTGACGAAAACTTGGCTCAAAACCGGGTCGTTATGCCGGAAAAGTCCTGGTCGGTCGATGCTGACCAGGACTTTTCCGCTGTACTCGCTGACTGGAGCGGCCTCGGCCGCTAGTCTCCGGGGCAGAGCAGGCGTTCAGCGGCCACTCCGTTGAACGTTGCTCCACTGGTGTGGGGCGCTGGGTTCCTCACCGGTCCGTATCCGACAGATCGACATCCGAGGTGACGTAGGCGTGGCTCTTCCGCCCCTTACCCCTGAACAGCGCGCAGCCGCGCTCGAAAAGGCCGCCGCGGCTCGCCGGGAGCGGGCCGAGGTCAAGAATCGACTCAAGCACTCCGGCGCGTCGCTCCACGACGTCATCAAGACCGGGCAGGAGAACGACGTCATCGGCAAGATGAAGGTCTCCGCACTGCTCGAGTCCCTGCCCGGCGTGGGCAAGGTCCGCGCCAAGCAGATCATGGAGCGCCTCGGCATCTCCGAGAGCCGCCGTGTCCGTGGTCTCGGCTCCAACCAGATCGCCTCCCTGGAGCGCGAGTTCGGCAGCACCGGCGCCTGATCCGGGACGCGCGTCCCGGGCACACCGGTAAAGCTGGAATAATCGCTGCATGGCAGCAGAGGTACGTCCGCGGCTGACCGTGCTCTCCGGCCCCTCAGGGGTCGGCAAGAGCACGGTCGTCGCTCATATGCGCAAGGTCCACCCCGAGGTCTGGCTCTCGGTGTCGGCCACGACACGAAAGCCCCGCCCCGGCGAGAAGCACGGCGTCCACTATTTCTTCGTCGCGGACGACGAGTTCGACAAGCTGATCGCCAACGGCGAACTCCTCGAATGGGCCGAGTTCGCGGGCAACCGATACGGCACCCCGCGGGCCGCGGTCCTCGACCGCCTCGACTCGGGTGAGCCCGTACTCCTCGAGATCGACCTCCAGGGCGCCCGCCAGGTCAAGGACTCGATGCCCGAGTCCCAGCTGGTCTTCCTGGCGCCGCCGAGCTGGGAGGAGCTGGTCCGCCGGCTCACCGGCCGCGGCACCGAGTCGCCCGAGGTGATCGAGCGCCGGCTGGCGGCCGCGAAGATCGAGCTGGCGGCCGAATCGGAGTTCGACACCACACTCGTCAACACCTCCGTCGAGGACGTCGCCCGCGAGCTGCTAACGTTGATGCTGCTGTCTTCTGAGGGCCCGGACATTAGCGGCTGACGCCGCGGGCCCCTGGAATCCACAGTAATCGTCTGATCTTTTTTCCATTCTTCGGAAGGTAGAGCGTGTCCTCTTCCATGACTGCGCCCGAGGGCATCATCAACCCGCCGATCGACGAGCTGCTCGAGGCAACCGACTCGAAGTACAGCCTCGTGATCTACGCGGCCAAGCGCGCGCGTCAGATCAACGCGTACTACTCCCAGCTCGGCGAGGGCCTGCTGGAGTACGTGGGTCCGCTCGTCGACACCCACGTCCACGAGAAGCCGCTCTCGATCGCCCTGCGGGAGATCAACGCGGGTCTGCTGACGTCCGAGGCCATCGAGGGCCCGGCGCAGTAAGCACGTAACGCTTGTCACCGAAGGCCCGGCGGAACATCCGCCGGGCCTTTGGTGTCTCATGGAGTCGTAGGCAACCGAGTGCGGGGAGTGGCAGTGGTGACGAAGCCGAAGGTCGTTCTGGGGGTCAGCGGCGGCATCGCCGCCTACAAGGCCTGCGAGCTGCTGCGCCGGCTCACCGAGTCGGGCCACGACGTAAGGGTCGTGCCCACCGACTCCGCCCTCCACTTCGTCGGCGCCGCGACCTGGTCCGCGCTCTCCGGGCACCCCGTCTCGACCGAGGTGTGGGAGTCCGTCCACGAGGTGCCGCACGTACGGATCGGCCAGGGCGCCGACCTGGTCGTCGTCGCCCCCGCCACCGCCGACATGCTCGCCAAGGCCGCCCACGGCCTCGCCCACGACCTCCTCACCAACACACTGCTCACCGCGCGCTGTCCCGTCGTCTTCGCCCCGGCGATGCACACCGAGATGTGGGAGCACCCGGCCACCCAGGAGAACGTGGCCACGCTGCGCCGCCGTGGCGCCGTCGTCATCGAGCCCGCCGTCGGCCGCCTCACGGGCGTCGACACCGGCAAGGGCCGGCTGCCGGACCCCGGTGAGATCTTCGAGGTCTGCCGACGCGTCCTCGCGCGTGGCGTCGCCGCCCCCGACCTCGCCGGACGTCACGTCGTGGTCAGCGCGGGCGGTACGCGCGAGCCCCTCGACCCGGTCCGCTACCTGGGCAACCGCTCCTCCGGCAAGCAGGGGTACGCCCTCGCCAGGGCCGCCGCCGCGCGGGGGGCCCGGGTCACGCTCGTGGAGGCCAATACCGGCATCCCCGACCCCGCCGGGGTCGACGTCGTGCACGTCGGCACCGCGCTCCAGCTCCGCGAGGCCGTCCTCAAGGCGGCGGGTGACGCCGACGCCGTGGTGATGGCCGCCGCCGTGGCTGATTTCCGCCCGGCCGTCTACGCCTCCGGCAAGATCAAGAAGAAGGACGACGGGGGAGCGCCGACCGTCGAGCTCGTCCGCAACCCCGACATCCTCGCCGAGCTCTCCGCCGACCGCGCCCTGCCGGGTCAGGTCGTCGTCGGCTTCGCCGCCGAGACCGACGACGTCCTCGCCAACGGACGCGAGAAGCTCCGCCGCAAGGGCTGTGACCTGCTCGTCGTCAACGAGGTGGGGGAGCGCCAGACCTTCGGCTCCGAGGAGAACGAAGCCGTCGTGCTCGCGGCGGACGGTGCCGAGACCCCCGTACCGTACGGACCGAAGGAAGCGCTCGCCGAGACGGTCTGGGACCTGGTCCTGCCGCTCCTCCGCCCTGCCGCGCAGCCCGCCCCGCTCTCCTCGACCTGACGGATCCCGCCGGCCCGGCGGGGCGTGATCTTGGCGAGATGTCACCCTGCGGAGGCGCGCCGCAGGGCGGGAAACGCCGACTCGCGAGTGATTTACGCCGCACCGGAAGAGGCGCCTCCGCCGGGCCCGAGGCCGGTTCCGGTCACGCCCGACCATTCGCCAGGCGAGACACCTGGTCCATTGCCCGACCACGACCGATAGACTGTTCGTGGAACGTCGCGGGGCGCAGCCCCCTGCCGGTCCGTCACGAGTAGCCAGCAGCCGCTGCAACCCCAGGGAGCGTTGTGTCCCGTCGTCTGTTCACCTCGGAGTCCGTCACCGAGGGGCACCCCGACAAGATCGCTGACCAGATCAGCGACACCATCCTCGACGCACTGCTGCGAGAGGACCCCACCTCGCGCGTCGCCGTCGAGACGCTGATCACCACCGGCCTGGTGCACGTCGCCGGTGAGGTGACCACCAAGGCGTGGGCGGACATCCCCACCCTCGTCCGGAACAAGATCCTCGAGATCGGTTACGACTCCTCGAAGAAGGGCTTCGACGGCGCCTCCTGCGGCGTGTCGGTGTCCATCGGGTCGCAGTCGCCGGACATCGCGCAGGGTGTCGACACCGCGTACGAGAAGCGGGTCGAGGGCGACGAGGACGAGCTGGACAAGCAGGGCGCCGGCGACCAGGGCCTGATGTTCGGTTACGCCTCCGACGAGACGCCCGAGCTGATGCCGCTGCCGATCCACATCGCGCACCGTCTCTCGCGCCGCCTCACCGAGGTCCGCAAGAACGGCACCATCCCGTACCTGCGTCCCGACGGCAAGACCCAGGTCACCATCGAGTACGACGGCGACAAGGCCGTCCGCCTCGACACGGTGGTCGTCTCCTCGCAGCACGCCTCCGACATCGACCTCGAGTCGCTGCTCGCCCCCGACATCCGCGAGTTCGTCGTGGAGCACGTGCTCCAGCAGCTCGTCGACGACGGCATCAAGCTCGACACCGAGGGCTACCGCCTCCTGGTGAACCCGACCGGGCGCTTCGAGATCGGCGGCCCGATGGGCGACGCCGGCCTCACCGGCCGGAAGATCATCATCGACACCTACGGCGGCATGGCCCGCCACGGCGGCGGTGCCTTCTCCGGCAAGGACCCGTCGAAGGTCGACCGCTCGGCCGCCTACGCCATGCGCTGGGTCGCCAAGAACGTCGTCGCCGCGGGCCTCGCCTCGCGCTGCGAGGTCCAGGTCGCCTACGCGATCGGCAAGGCCGAGCCCGTCGGTCTGTTCGTCGAGACCTTCGGCACGCACACGGTCGACACCGAGAAGATCGAGAACGCCATCGGCGAGGTCTTCGACCTCCGCCCGGCCGCGATCATCCGCGACCTCGACCTCCTCCGCCCGATCTACGCCCAGACCGCCGCCTACGGCCACTTCGGCCGCGAGCTGCCCGACTTCACCTGGGAGCGCACCGACCGCGTGGACGCTCTCAAGAAGGCCGCCGGTCTGTAATCCCCGGAGTCCCGGAGCCTGAGGGCTCCCGGAACTCCAGGCCGCACGTGACGGAAGCCCGGCACCCCTCAGGGG
>NZ_JBSGTX010000066.1:0-49633 GCF_053607625.1 Streptomyces sp. NPDC055103 | reverse complement strand
TGGCGACGGTCCGGCCCTCGGCCTGGAGTCGGCGGATCTCATCGGTCTTGTGCTCGGGCAGTACCTCGGCCAGGACCCGGGGGATGCCGACCTGAGCGGCGATGGCGGCGGCGGTGCGGGCGTTGTCGCCGGTGAGCATGACGACCTCGGCGTCCAGCTGTCGCAAGGCCGCGATGGCCTGGGCGGAGTCGTTCTTGACGGTGTCGGCGACGGCGAGCACCCCGGCGGGGCGGCCGTCGACAGCGGCGAGGACGGGCGTCTTGCCCTCGGCCGCGAGGTCCGCGGCGACGGCGTCGAGAGGGGAGGTGTCGACGCCGGTGTCGTGGAGGAAGCGGGCGGTACCGACCATGACGGACGTGCCGTTCACGGTGGCGCGGACGCCCTTTCCGGTGATGGATTCGAAGCTGGTCGCGGTCGGCGGCCGAAGGCCACGGTCGCGGGCGCCGGAGACGATGGCCTGGGCGAGGGGGTGTTCGCTGTCGGTCTCGGCGGCGGCGACCAGCCGCAGGAGTTCGACTTCGTCTGCTCCTGCGGCGGGGCGGATGTCGGTGAGGACCGGCTTGCCGATGGTGACCGTGCCGGTCTTGTCCAGGACGATGGTGTCGAGTTCGTGGGCGGTTTCCAGGGCTTCGGCGGAGCGGATGAGGATGCCCGCCTGCGCGCCCTTGCCGGTGCCGACCATGACCGAGAGCGGGGTGGCCAGGCCGAGGGCGCAGGGACAGGCGATGATGAGGACGGCGACGGCGGAGACGAGGGCGAGGGTGAGCGCCGGCGCGGGTCCGATCGTGTACCAGAGTGCGAACGTCGCTATCGCGATGGCGATGACGGCGGGGACGAAGTAGGCGGAGATCGCGTCGGCGAGGCGCTGGATCGGCGCCTTGGACGCCTGGGCCTGCCGCACCAGCCGGATGATCTGGGCGAGCATGGTGTCCGCGCCGACCTTGGCCGCGCGCACCCGCAGGGAACCGGTGGTGTTGACGGTGGCGCCGATGACACCGTCGCCCGCGCGCTTGGTGACCGGCATCGGTTCGCCCGTCACCATCGACTCGTCCACGGCGGACGAGCCCGACAGGACTTCGGCGTCGACCGGGATCTTCTCCCCGGGGCGGATGACGATCTCGTCCCCGACGACCACCTCCTCGACGGGTATCGCGGTCTCGGTGCCGCCGCGTAGGACGCGTGCGGTGCGGGCCTGCAGGCCGATGAGTGCGCGGATGGCCTCGCCCGTGCCGGCCTTGGCGCGGGCCTCCAGAAGACGGCCCAGCAGGATGAGCGTCAGGATGACGCCGACCGCTTCGAAGTACACCTCTCGTACGTCCTCGGGGAGCAGCCCGGGAGCGAGGGTGACGAGCAGGCTGAACCCGTAGGCGGCGCTCGTGCCCAGAGTGATCAGGGAGTTCATGTCCGCCGACCGGTGGCGCAGAGCCAGCCAGCCGATGAAGTGCACGGGCCAGCCGGTGTAGAGCATCACCGGCGTGATCAGTGCGAGCTGGACCCAGTGGTTCAGCATCCAGCCAGGCACCCAGTCGGCGCCGAACAGCTCGTGCGCCATGACGGCGAACAGCACCGGCGCGGTGAGCACGGCACCCACGACGACTCGGCGGGTCAGGTCCTTGATCTCCGCCTGGCGCTCGGCGATGTCGGCCGCCTCGGCGTCCTCGGCCGACGTCTCCCCCGCGCTCGGCGCCGCTTCTCCGCCGGACACCGCGCCCGGTTCCGGTGCTCCGCCGTCGGCGGGTTCGACGACGAGGGTCCCGTGGATCATGTTCATGCCGCAGGCGAACCCGTAGGTGCCGGGCCGGTCAGGGCTCAGCCGCACGGTCGTGCGGGTGTGGGCGGGTAGGCCGGCCCCGACCCTGAGATCGGGGAACACGACGCGGGAAGTGCATTCGCCGGCCTCCTGCCGGTCGAAGACCATCTCGACCGGCGTGCCCTGGCGGACCTTGATCAGGTTCGGGCTGTAGCCGCCCCGCACGGTCACGTCGACCCGCTGCACGCCGTCCTCCACGCGCACCGTGCCGGCCTTGCGCGGGCCGAAGAAGTACCGGCCCAACACGGCGATGAGGCCGACGGCAACCACGACGACGATCACGTCCGCGACAGGCATGGCCACTCGCCTCCTCGCACGCCCTGCACATCCAGCCTCCCGCGCAGCATCCACGTCGGCCACCTCTGCCGGGCGAGGCCTGAACGCCGTCGGCCGGCGCGCCGCCCGACGCGGCACTTCGGCTCCTCCCATGCACCAGCGCGGCGGGGCCGAGACCCGGATCTCCCCGGGCAGGCCTCAGGAGCGCGCCCAGAAGTGGCTGCATGACCGGCGTGGTCCGGTCGGAGGAACCGTCTAGTCAGCGGGTACGGGCGGCGCGCCGGGCGCGCCGGGCACCTGGATGCGCCGCCCGGTCACTCGGCGCGGTGAGAGGGTCACCACGGTGTCCCGCCCGTCCCCGGCCCACGGTTCCGAGTGGACGGCATCCTTGATCCTCCGTACAAAGATCTCGTCCGACACCGTTCGCGCCGGACCCACAAGGAGCACGCTCCAGCCCTGGCTGAAGGCCTCGTCCAGGTGGTCCTCCTCGAAGGCGACCTCCGCGCCGGACGCAGAGGCGCGTGCGAGGGGCGAGTCCTCAGCGGTCATGAAGACGATGTCCCCGTCGACGACCTGGTAGTTCACGGGGATCACCATCAGCCCGTCCCGTCCTTCGAGCGCGATCCGACCGACGCCGTGACCGTCGAGCAGCTCCCAGCACTCGGCCTCGCCGATGTCCTCCATCCGGGCCCGATCCCCGGCGCGGGCTCCTCCGGGCGCGAGGTCCGCCGTGTACCCGGTGAGATCCTGGACCGTGGTCTCCAGAGCGTCCGCAAGCCGGACCAGGAACTCGATCCCTGGCGTGGCCACGCGCTCCTCCACGTAAGCGATGTAGCCGGGCGTCGAGCCGGCCCGTTCGGCCACGTCCTCCCACGACAGGCCGAGTCGGGTGCGCCTGGATGCGACGCGGCGGCCGAGGTCGCTCGTGGCGTGCGAAGGATGCGGGTCACCGGCCGTGTTCATCACCGGTCTCCTTCCGTGGCTTCCGGACGCCGCTGCGGAACGACAGCGACCGGACACGAGGCGTGGTGCAGGGCGCGGTGGGCGACCCTGCCGAGCTCCAGGCCGACGAGCCCGTCCCGGCGCCTGGCGCCGACGACCAGCAGGTCGGCGGAGGCTGAGCGCTCGGTCAGTATCTTGTGGGCGTGGCCCTCGACCGAGCTCCTGCGCAGGCGCACCTGGGGGTGCTCGGACGCAGCGGCCTCAAGGGCCTTGTCGAGCAGTTCGGAAGCCCCTTCCGTGAAGTAGGCCGCCCCGGCGCGCCTCATCAGCAGGTGGTCGGCCGGTCCATGGGCCTGCCGTCGCCAGGTGCGGACGACGTCGAGTTCCGCGTCCCGGACGGCCGCCTCACGGAAGGCGAACCGCACGGCCGGCGAATCCAGGTCGTGCTCGCCGACGCCGAGCAGGACGCGCCCGTGGCGTGCTTCCAGGGCCTGCCGGTCCCCACGGGCGACGACGACCGGGCAGTGGGCTCGGGCGGCCACGACGAGGCCGACGGATCCGAGCAGAAGGTCGGCGAACTCGCCGCGCCCGCGTGCCCCGACGACGAGGATCGTGCCCTCCCGCCCCTCCTTGAGCAGCGCGCTGGACGCGTCCTCGGCGAGGACGTCCGTGGTCAGGGGGAGGTCGGGTGCCCGGCGCCGGGCGCGTTCGGCCGCGGTGCCGACGATGTTCTCGGCGAGGACCTGGCCCGAGGGCCGGTCCGTGGTCCAGGCCGGCACGACTCCCTCGTACCGTTCCCACAGGGAGGCATGGACGATGCGCAGGGGAAGCCCGTGCCGTACCGCTTCGTCGACGGCCCAGTCCAAGGCCGTGAGACTGGCATCGGACCCGTCGACCCCTACCACCAGAGGCGATTCCATCGTGCCCACCGCCTTTCCGGGTCGTGTGGTGGTCTGCTGTCACGCTCGCACCGGACGGAAGTGACCGCATAGGGCCGGTCGGTCCCGGGCGCGGCCCGCCCGGACCGGGCGTGGTGACGCCGCGGGGGCACGACGGGAGGAGGGGCCCATCCGCTTCTCGCGGATCCTGATCGCGCGGTGCGCGGCTCGAAGCCGCTTCCCCGCGTCCCTCCGGCGGGCCCCCTCCTCACTTTCAGGAAAGCATCGGCAGACGGTCCGTGCCAGTGCTGCCCGGGTCCCGACGTGCCCCTTTCGGCCCTTGTCGTCCGCCGCCCTGAGGCGACACCCTCGGAGCAACAGGACTCGGGGCGCCGGAGTACCGGAGGCCGGTCATGAAGCACCCACGTGACGTCGACGACGTGATGACCCACGCGGTGGTCTCCGCCAGGCTCGACGCACCGGTCAAGGAGATCGTCCGGTCCATGCGGCGCTGGGGAGTGAGCGCAGTCCCCGTGCTGTCGGCCGAGGGACGAGTGGTCGGTGTGGTGTCCGAGGCGGACGTGCTCGGCAAGGTTCCGGGAGAGGCCCGGGACGACGCGGGACCGGTGACGGCGGGCAGCCTGATGTCGGCTCCGCCCGTCACGGTTCCGCGCGGTGCCACGATCGCCGGGGCCGCGCGGCTGATGGCGCGCGGCCACCTCAAGCGGCTTCCCGTGGTGGACGAGGACGGCCGTCCGGTCGGTGTCGTCAGCCGGGGCGACCTGCTCAAGATCTACCTTCGCTCCGACGCCGAACTCGCCGAGGACGTGCGCCATGAGCTCCTCACGCATCTGATCCCCGAAGGTGACGCGTCGCTGACCGTACGGGTCGAGGATGGCGCGGTGAAGCTCGCCGGACGCCTGCCGGAGTCCGTTACTGCGGCTCTGGCCCTGCGCCTGACCCGGTCGGTGCCTGGCGTGGTGGCTGCGACGGCGGAGTTCACGACCGCTTAGCGGCCTTCACGGGTCCGGCCTCTCTCGTGCCGTGCGGCGGAAAGTGCTGGACACGCGCGTCCGGGCCCGGAAACACCTCGGTGACCCTGCCCGTGTCCGACCATCGGACATCGAAGGGCGGAGTGCCGTCCGGATGGTGGAGCCCGACGATCTCACCGTCACGCCCCTCGTCCCCGACCGTGGCACCACCCACGATCAGCCGGTCACCGACGCGAGCCCACAACCCGGCGCGGGGCTTCTCCTGGCCTTGTCGTGCTCCGGTCGCGGTCATGGTTCTCGCCTCCCGGTACGAGCGCCCGGCCTCGGTCCTCCCGAGACGGGCTCTCTCGCCTTCTCCACCGTGCGTCCCGGCCGGCCGGCCGCCATAGGGGCCGAAAGTCCCCGAAGGGGACCATTCGGCACTGCCCCGGGTGGGCTTCGCGCAGCAGAGTGAGAACTGGGGCGGCCGCGTCCCGTGAAGGAGGACCGTCATGCAGCACCGCACGGTTTTCGAGGTGATGACCCACGACGTGGTCACCGCAGCCCCAGAGACCCCGTTCAAGGAGATCGCCCGGCTCTTCGCCGAACACGATGTCTCGGCGGTCCCGGTCGTCGACGCCGACCGACGCCTGCTCGGTGTGGTCTCGGAGGCCGACCTGCTGCGTTCCACCGCCGAGCTCCCCGACCTGGAGGGCCGTTGGGCGGGCGTCCGGCTGCTGTCCCAGGAGCGAGGGCTGCCCGATGGGGAGACGGCCGCCCAGCTGATGACCTCGCCGGCCGTCACGGCACAGGCGAACTGGAATCTCGTCGAGACGGCCCGGACGATGCAGCGCAAGGCTGTGAAGAGACTGCCCGTGACCGACGAGACCGGTCGACTCGTCGGGATCATCAGCCGAAGCGACCTGCTGCGGCCCTTCCTGCGCAGTGACACCGCGATCCGTGACGAGATCGAGCACGACGTCCTGGCCGACACTCTGCGCCTGGCCCCCGACACGATCCGCGTGGGCGTCGACGACGGAGTCGTCAGGCTGACGGGGCGGGTCGCCGAGCGGGCCGACATCCGCGTGATCGTGCGGCTCTGCCGTTCGGTCGACGGTGTCGTCGCCCTGCACGAATCGATCGAGTACACCTACGACAACCTCGCGCTCGACGTGGAGCCACCGCGATGAACGCCCTGCGGGTGACGCCGGTCATGCCCGAATACGACAGCGCCCGGGCCGTCTTCTCCTGGCGATGGGAGCGGTCCCGGCTCGCCGGGCTGCCGGACGGCGGCATCAACATCGGGTACGAGGCGGTCGACCGGCACCTGCACGAGGGCCACGGCGAACAGGTCGCGTTGCGCTGCATCGCCCGCGACGGATCCGTCCGGACGGTCAGCTTCGCCGCGCTCGCAGCCGAGAGCTCCCGCTTCGCGCACGTTCTGGAGACGCTCGGACTGGAACGCGGCGAGCGGGTGTTCACCCTCCTCGGCCGCCGGTCTGAGCTGTACAGCACCGTCCTCGGCACGCTGCGGGCCGGCCGAGTCGTGTGTCCCCTGTTCAGCGCCTTCGGGCCCGAACCCGTCGCACTGCGCATGAAGCTGGGAAACGCCCGGGCGCTGGTCACGACCCGGGAGCTGTACGAACGCAAGGTGGCCCCGGTACGGTCCCGTCTTCCGCACCTGCGGCACGTCCTGCTTCTCGACCCCGGGGCCGACCCGCCCCCCGACACCCTGTCCTTCCCCGCCCTCACAGCCTCCGCGCCGGACACGTACACAGTAGGCCCGACCGATCCGGCGGAGCCGGCGCTGCTGCACTTCACCAGCGGCACGACAGGCACCCCCAAGGGCGCGGTACACGTACACGAGGCCGTCCTCGCCCATCACGTCACCGCCGCCTACGCACTGGACCTGCACGAGGGCGACGTCTTCTGGTGCACCGCCGACCCCGGCTGGGTCACCGGCATGTCGTACGGCATCATCGCCCCGCTCACCCACGGGGTGACGACCGTCGTCGACGAAGGGGACTTCGCCCCGGAGCGCTGGTACCGAATCCTCGCCGACCAGCACGTCACCGTCTGGTACACGGCGCCCACCGCGCTCCGCATGCTCATGCGGGCCGCACCACGCGGCGGCGAGCCGACGCCCGCCGCGCGGCACGACCTCTCGTCGCTCCGGTTCGTCGCGAGCGTCGGAGAGCCACTGAACCCCGAGGCCGTGCACTGGGGCCGGGAGGCTCTCGGGCTTCCGGTCCACGACACGTGGTGGCAGACCGAGACCGGTGCCATCATGATCGCCAACTTCCCGGCCGATCCCGTGCGGCCCGGTTCGATGGGCCGACCGATTCCCGGCGTCGAGGCCGCCGTCCTGGCATGCGGCGAGGACGGCCGGGCCGGGATCACCAACGGGCGGGTCCACGTCCTCCAGGAACCGGGCGCCCAAGGCGAGCTCGCCCTGCGGGCGGGCTGGCCGTCGATGTTCCGGGCCTACCTGCACGAGCCGCACCGTTACGAGGCGTGCTTCGCCGACGGTTGGTACCTGACCGGCGACCTCGTCAGCCGCGACACCGGCGGCTGGTACTGGTTCGTGGGCCGCGCCGACGACGTCATCAAGTCCGCGGGGCACCTCATCGGGCCGTTCGAGGTGGAGAGCGCGCTCATGGAGCATCCGGCCGTCGCCGAGGCCGGTGTCATCGGACGCCCTGACCCGCTGGCCGGCGCGATAGTCAAGGCGTTCGTGCTGCCGCGCCCCGAGTATCCGCCCGACACCGAACTACGGCGCGACGTCCTGGCATTCGCCCGCCGGCGCCTCGGCCCTGCCGTCGCCCCCCGGGAGATCGAGTTCGTCGAGGATCTGCCCCACACCCGCAGTGGAAAGGTGATGCGCCGCCTGCTGCGGGCCCGCGAACTGGGCCTGCCCGAGGGCGACGTGTCGACGCTGGAGACACCCGGACCGGCCGGGACGGCCGAGCTCTCCGAGAAGGAGCCGTGATGGCCACCGCCCACGGCGGTACGTCCGCCGGAACACCGAAGGCGAAGCGCCCCCGTCGCACACAGGGGCCCGCGACGCCCTCCCGCACACCTGCGACGGCCCACGACCTGGACCTGCTGCGGCGGATGCTGCTCATCCGGCGGTTCGAGGAACGGTGCGTCGAGCTGTACAGCGCGGCGGCGATCCGGGGCTTCGTCCACCTCTACATCGGCGAGGAGGCGGTGGCGGTCGGCGTCCACCAGGCTCTCGACGAGCGGGACGCGGTCGTCTCCACGTACCGCGAGCACGGCCACGCCCTGGCCCGTGGGATACCGCCCGAGGCCGTGATGGCGGAGATGTACGGGAAGACCACCGGGTGCAGCCACGGCCGCGGCGGGTCCATGCACCTCTTCGACGCCGATCGCCGCTTCTACGGCGGCAACGCGATCGTGGGCGGCGGACTGCCGCTCGCGGCGGGCCTGGCGCTCGCCGACCGGTTGCGCGGCGAGCCCCGGGTCACCTGCTGCTTCTTCGGTGACGGGGCCTTCGCCGAGGGCGAGTTCCACGAGACCGCCAATCTGGCGGCGCTCTGGGGACTGCCCGTGCTCTTCGTCTGCGAGAACAACCTGTACGCGATGGGGACGGCCCTCGCCCGCGAACACGCCCAGACGGACCTGGCGATGCGGGCGGCGTCGTACGGCATGGCGGCCTGGGCCGTCGACGGCATGGACGTGCACGCCGTGGAGAAGGCGGCGCGCGGGGCGGTCGAGTCCATGCGCGCCGGCAGCGGGCCGCACTTCCTGGAGATGCGGACGTACCGGTTCCGCGCGCACTCGATGTACGACCCGGACCGGTACCGGCCGAAGGACGAGGTCGAGGAGTGGAAGCGGCACGACCCCGTCACCGGTCTCGCCGAGGGCATGCGTACGGCCGGCCTCCTCGACACCGCCGCGCTGGACGATCTGGAGCGCCAGGTCGCCGAGGAGATCGACCACGCCGTCCGGGCGGCCGAACAGGCTCCCGAGGAGCCGGCCGAGGATCTGCTGCTGCATGTCACCGGCCGACACGAGGAGGCTCAGGCATGAGCACGCGTACGCGACCCCGGGCCCATCCCGACGACGACACCGTCACCTACAGGGAGGCCCTGCGCGAGGGACTGCGCGAGGCCCTGGCCTCGGACGACCGGGTGTTCCTGATGGGTGAGGACGTGGGCCGCTACGGCGGCTGCTTCGGGGTGAGCCTGGGCCTGCTGGAGGAGTTCGGCCCGGAGCGGGTCCGGGACACGCCCTTGTCGGAATCCGCGTTCGTCGGAGCCGGCATCGGCGCCGCGCTGGCCGGACTGAGGCCGGTCGTGGAGATCATGACGGTCAACTTCAGCCTGCTGGCCCTCGACCAGATCCTCAACAACGCCGCCACCCTGCGGCACATGTCCGGCGGACAGCTCGGTGTGCCGCTGGTGATCCGCATGACGACCGGCGCGGGACGGCAGTTGGCCGCCCAGCACTCCCACAGCCTCGAAGGCTGGTACGCGCACATCCCCGGCCTCCGCGTCCTGGCTCCGGCCACGGTCGACGACGCCCGCCACATGCTGTCCGCCGCGCTGGCCGACCCTGATCCGGTGATGTTCTTCGAGCACGGCAGCCTCTACAACGCGTCCGGAACGCTCGACCCGGCGGTCCATCAGGTCGACCTGGACCGCGCGGCCGTCCGCCGCGAGGGCACCGACGTCACGGTCGTCGCGTACGGTGGTTGCGTGTCCAAGGCCCTCGAAGCCGCGGAGGAACTGGCAGGCGAGGGGATCAGCGCGGAGGTCGTCGACCTGCGCACGCTGAGGCCCCTGGACGACGCCACGTTCGTCGGCTCGGTCCGGCGGACCCACCGGGCCGTCGTGGTCGACGAGGGCTGGCGCAGCGGCAGTCTGTCCGCCGAGATCGAGTCCCGCATCTGCGAGCAGGCGTTCTTCGAACTCGACGCGCCCGTCGAGCGGGTGTGCAGCGCGGAGGTCCCCATCCCCTACGCCCGTCAGCTGGAGGATGCGGCACTCCCCCAGCCGGCCGGGATCGCGGCGGCGGCGCGTCGGGTGGTGAGCTGACATGGCCGAGTTCACGATGCCCTCCCTCGGCGCCGACATGGACGAGGGCACGCTCTCCCAGTGGCTGGTGCATCCCGGTGACCGGGTGGCGCGCGGCGACATCATCGCGGTCGTCGAGACCGCCAAGTCCACGATCGAGGTGGAGTGCTTCGAGAGCGGTACGGTCGACACCCTCCTCATCGACGAGGGCACCACCGTGCCAGTGGGCACCCCGCTGGCACGCATCGGCACGACCACCGAAAGCAGACCCACCCCAGACCGGCCCCCGTCGACGCCACTGGTCCGCCGACTCGCCCAGGACCGGCACGTCGACCTCGCCACCGTCCACGGTTCGGGCCCGGGAGGCAGGATCACCCGCACGGACGTGGAGCATGCGGAACCGGAACCTGCACGAGCCCCGGAACACGGCAAGACCGCCGGCCCGGCAGAGTCCACTCGCACCGCGACCGGGCGACAGTCGGCCACGGAGCCGGAGCGACGGAAGCGGAGCGATTCCCGGCCCGGAGCGAAGACCGCGCCGACGACACGGCTGCCGAGGCCGATGCGCAGCGACGACTCGCCCGGGGAGCGTCAGGCTCCGCAACTCGTGAGGTCCTCACCGCTCGCGCGGCGGCTGGCCACGGAACTCGGCGTCGACATCGCCGAGGTGACCGGCACGGGTCGGAGCGGCACCGTCCGTGCCGAGGACGTTCGTTCCGCTGCGGCAGCCGAGGGCGCATCGCGGCCGGCCGCCCCGAATGCGGCACAGGCGGCGACCGCCCGGCTCATGAGCCGATCCAAGCGGGAAATACCGCACTTCTACCTCTCCACGACCGTGGACATGGCAGCGGCCCTGGAGTGGATGCGCTCCCGCAACCGCGAACTGCCTTTGTCCGCCCGTCTGGTGCCCGCCGCACTCATGCTCAAGGCCGTCGCGCTGGCAGCGCGGAAGGTGCCCGAGCTCAACGGGCACTGGGTCGACGACGGCTTCGTCCCGGCGGAGGACGTACGCCTGGGCGTCGCCGTCTCCCTGCGGGGTGGTGGCCTTGCCGCCCCGGCCCTCGCCCACGCGGACACGCTCTCCGTGGCCGAGATGATGGCCGCGCTCAAGGACCTGGTGGCGCGGGCACGGGGCGGACGGCTCCGGGCGTCCGAGACCGCCGACCCCAGTCTCACCGTCACGAACCTCGGCGACCAGGGTGTCGAGGCCGTGTTCGGCGTCGTCTACCCGCCGCAGGTCGCGCTCGTCGGCCTCGGCCGGATCGTCGAACGGCCGGTGGCCGTGAACGGTCTGCTGGGAGTACGTCCCGTGGTGACGGCCACGCTGTCCGCCGACCACCGAGCCGCCGACGGCGCCACCGGCGCGCGCCTCCTCACCACCATGGACAAGCTCCTGCAACAACCGGAGGAACTGTGAACCGCGACCAGGCGAAGGAGTTCGTCCGGCAAGCCGTGCAGCGTGTCGTCCCCGACGCCGACTTCACCGGGCTCGATCCCGGCGTGTCCCTGCGGGACGCGTTCGAGCTGGATTCGCTGGACTTCCTCGAGTTCGTCGAAGCCCTCGCCGAACTCGGCGGCACGGAACTCACCGAGGACGACTATCCGGCCCTCGACACCTGGGACGGCTGCGCCGCTCGCCTGGCGGCGGAGGCACGTGCGTCCGCACAGGAAAGGAGCGGATGATGCGTCACCGCAGGATCAGCGAGCTGATGACCCGTGAGGTGGTGAGCGTCCGCGGCGACGCCCCGTTCAAGGAGATCGTCCGCACGCTCTCGCAGCACAGGGTGACCGCCGTTCCCGTAGTGGACGGCGAGGGCCGGGTGGTCGGGGTCGTGTCAGAAGGCGATCTCCTGCGCAAGGCCGCCGATCAGGCCGCCGCACCGAGTGGCCTGCCGGCCGTTCCGGACCTGGAGGCGTGGGAGCGGGCGAAGGCCGAGGGGACGCGGGCCGAGGAGTTGATGTCCGCACCCGCCGTGTGCGCCCGCACCGAGTGGACCGTGGCGGAGACGGCGCGACTGATGGAGGTCCAGGGGGTGAAACGGCTCGTCGTCGTCGACGGCGACGACCGGCTGGTGGGCATCGTGAGCCGCCGTGACCTGTTGGCCATCTTCCTCCGCGAGGACGACGACATCCGACGGGAGATCGTCGAGGACGTGCTCGGCGACACACTGCGCCTCGAACCGGCCGCCCTCGCCGTCGACGTGCACGACGGGCGGGTGGAGCTCAGCGGGAGGCTGCCCTTCAGGGGCATGATCCCGGCGATCGAGCGCATGTGCGCCACGGTGGACGGCGTGATCTCGGTGTCCTGCACCCGTCTCACGTACGACGTCGACGACACGGGACGAGGAGGTGGACGATCATGACGCGGAGCATCGTGGTCGGCCTGGACGGCACGGAACAAGCGACGGCAGCCGCGGAGTGGGCCGCCGAGGAGGCGCTGCTGCGCGGCACGGACGTGCATCTGGTGCACGCGAAGGAACCGGTGCCGGAGTCCGCTCTGTCGCTCGTGGAGTGGGAATCCGAGGAGCCGTGGGCCAGGGAGATGATGGCGCGCACCGCCGGTGAACTGCGTGAGCGCCATCCCGGCCTGAGGGTGACGTCACAGCTTCTGTCCTCAGGGCCCGTGCCGGGTCTCGTCGCCGCGGCCGAGGACAGCGATCTGCTGGTCCTCGGCTCGCGGGCGCTCGGCAGCGTGGCCGGATACCTGCTCGGCTCGGTCGGCCTGACAGTCGCCGGTGTCGTCGAGCGTCCCGTCGTACTCGTACGGGCCGTCAGCGGCAGCACTCCACGGGAACCCGTCGTGGTCGGGGCGGACGTCCGGCAGCCCGTGGACTCCGTGCTGGGCTTCGCCTTCGAGGAAGCCGCGCGACGGCACACCCAGGTCCTCGTCGTGTACGTGCAGCAGCTCCCGCTGCATGCGGGAATGGGGCCCGCGATGGTCCCGGACTTCAGGCTCTCCATGGTGCCGGAGATCAAGCGGTCGGTGGAGGACATGCTGGATCCGTGGCGGGCGAAGTATCCCGACGTCGAGGCGGTCGCCCGCGTGGCGGTCGGATCGGCCGGACTCGAACTGGTGGCGGCCGCCCGGGAGGCCTCCCTCGTGGTGGTGGGCCGGCGTACCCGCCATGCGACGCTCGGCGCGCACATCGGCAGCGTGGCCCACGCCGTCCTGCACCACAGCCCGGTGCCCGTGGCCCTCGTTCCCCACGACTGATCGGTGCCGGTCAGTTCCCGGGCTCCGTCGGACGCAGCCGTACCGCCGTGACCTTGTACTCCGGACACGAGGTCACGGTGTCGGCGTGCTCCGAGGTGAGGGAGTTGACGCCACTGGCCGGGAAGTGGAACGCGCAGAAGACCTGCCCGGGAGCGAGCTCCATCCCTACGCGGGCGACGAGTCGCGCCTGTCCGTGACGGCTCTCGACGGTGACCGGAGTGCCGTCCCGCACACCGAACCGCGCGGCGTCCGCCGGATGCAGGTCCAGGCGGTCGTACGCGTCGAGAAGAAGGTTGCCGCCTCGCCGGGTCATGCTCCCGGAGTTGTAGTGGGCCCATCGGCGCCCGGTGACGAGCACCAGCGGATAGTCCTGGTCCGGTTCTTCGCCGGGTGGCAGATAGGGGGCCGCCGACAGATGGGCGCGCCCGTCAGGAGTGGCGAACTCGTCGGCGTACAGAGTCCTTTCGCCCGGCCGGTCCGGCTCGGGGCAGGGCCAGGGCACGGCCGCCTCCCGGTCGAGCCGCTCGTGTGAGAGGCCCGCGAAGAGAGGTGTCACACGTCCGCACTCGGCCAGGGCCGCCGCTGGGGTGGGGCAGCCCAGGTCGGCACCGAGGGCATCGGCGACGGCGTGCACGACCTCGAAGTCGGAGCGTGCCGTGCCCGGCGGTTTCACCGCCGGCCGTACGCGCTGGAAGCGGCGGTCGAAGTTGACGAAGGTCCCGTCCTTCTCCAGCCAGGAGGCCACGGGCAGGACGACGTCGGCATGGTGGGCGGTCTCGCCGAGGAAGAGCTCGTTGACGACGACCAGCGGGCAGGCGTCGAGGGCCTCGGCCACGCGCCGGCTGTCGGGGTCGGTCGCGCACACGTCCTCGCCGATGATCCACAGTGCCCGCAGGCGGCCTTCCCGGGCCGCTGCGAACATCTCGGGGATGCGCAACCCTGGTTCCGGTGGGACCGGTCGGCCCCACACCAACTCGGCGCGGGCGCGGGCCTCGGGGTCGGTGACCCGGCCGTAGCCGGGGAGCAGATCGGGCAGGGCACCCATGTCGGAGGCTCCCTGGACGTTGTTCTGGCCGCGCAGGGGGCTGATGCCGAACCCGCGGCCGGTGCCTCCGACGGCTCCGCGCAGGATGGGGAGGTTCGCCAGGGTCCGGACACCGTCGGTGCCGTGCAGGTGCTCGGTGACCCCGAGCCCGTACAGGACGGCCGGACGTTCGGCACGGCCGTAGAGTCGGGCGGCTCTCCTGATGTCGTCGGCAGGGACTCCGGTGATCTCGGCGACCCGCTCGGGCGGGTAGTCGGCCAGCAGGTCGGCGAGTTCGTCCAGTCCGGTGGCACGGTCGCGGAGGAAGCCGGCATCGGTCAGGCCTTCGTCGACGAGGACGTGGGCGAGGCCGTGGAAGAGGGCGACGTTCGTACCGGGGCGCGGACGCAGGTGCACGTCGGCATGACGGGCGAGGCCCACGGCACGGGGGTCGGCCACGATCAGGGAGGCACCCGCGAGCGCCCGCTGGAGGAGGCGGGCGCCGACGACGGGGTGGGCTTCGACGGGATTGGCGCCGACGACCAGGAGGCAGTCGGCGGTCTCGACGTCGTCGAAGGGGTCGGTGCCGCCGGCGCGTCCGAAGGAGGCGGTGAGTCCGGCGGCGGAAGGGGCGTGGCAGAGGCGGGAGCAGTTGTCGACGTTGTTGGTGCCGATCGCGGTCCGCAGGAACTTCTGGACGAGGTAGTTCTCCTCGTTGGTGGCACGGGCGGAGGAGATCGCGGCGACCGAGTCGGGTCCGCCGTCGAGGACGGCCGCGCGCAGGCCGTCGGCGATCCGGGTCACCGCCTCCTCCCAGGTCGCCGGTCGTAGTTCGCCGCTCTCGCGGACGAGGGGCTCGGTGAGACGTTCGGCGGAGCCGAGGTATCCGTACGCGAAGCGGCCCTTGACACAGGCGTGGCCCCGGTTGACGGGCCCGTCCCGGGCGGGAAGCACGGCGGCGACACGGTCCTCGCGGACGACGACGTCGAGGGCGCAGCCGACTCCGCAGTAGCCGCAGGTGGTGCGTACGCGGTCATGGGGAGCCTGCCGTGAGGTGAGGCCCTGACCGGGGCCGGGCTGGGTGATCGCCCCCGTCGGACAGGTGTCGACGCAGCCGCCGCAGGACACGCAGTCGGAGCCGGCCCAGGGGCCGCCGGTTCCCGGGGCGACGACCGTGTCGGCACCGCGCCCGGTGAGGGTGAGCGCGAAGGTGCCCTGGACGTCCGCGCACATGCGGACGCAGCGCCCGCACGCGATGCACAGGTCGCGGTCGAGATGGACGTACGGGTGGCTCTCGTCCCGCCCGCGCACGGGATCACCGGCCGCCGTGCCCGCGGGGATCCCCAAGGTCCGGCACGCTTGAGCCAGTTCACTGTGCGCGCCGTCGTCGAGCGCGTGCGGTGGGAGCGCCGAGGCGATCAGGGCGACGGCGTCCCGGCGCAGGCTGCGCACGCCCTCGTCGGCGGTGTCGACGGTGAGCCCCGACGTGGCGGGCGTGACGCAGGCGGCGACCGTCCGCCCGTCGGCGCGGACCAGACAGGTCCGGCAGGAGCCGGCCGGCCGGAGTCGGTCGTCGTGACAGAGGGTGGGCAGTTCGGTTCCGGCGGCACGTACCGCGTCGAGCAGTGAGGCCCCGGCGGGCAGTTCGACCGGTACGCCGTCGACCTTGAGACGGGTCATCGGTCCCATCCCTCCAGGGGCGGCCCGTAAGCGCGGGCCAAGCTGCGGACGGCGGCGGGGACACGACGACCGAAGGCGCAGAGGCTCGCTTCGCCCATCAGCCGTGCCAGTTGCTGGTAGTACTCCCCCGGCCCGGCCCGGCGCTGCGCGAGTGCGAGCCCTCGCCGAGTGCCGATCCGGCAGGGCGAGCAGGCTCCGCAGCTCTCGTCGGCGGCGAACTCCCAGATGTGCCGGAGGAGTTCGTGCGGGTCGACGGTGGCGTCGAAGGCGACCATGCCGGCGTGCCCCAGGGCGGCGCCGTGCCCGGCGAGCGCTGCCGTGGTGAGGGGGACATCGAGGGCGGTCCCGGCGAGGAAGCCACCGAGGGGCCCGCCGATCTGGAGGGCGACGAGCTCGCGGCCGTCCTTGAGGCCACCGCCGAACCTGGTGACGATCTCTTCTACAGGAGAGCCGAGTTCGACCTCGTAGGCTCCGGGTCGGGCGAACCGTTCGGACAGGCAGACCAGTTTGGTACCGGTCTCGTGCGGAACCCCGCGTCGGGCGTAGGAGGCTCCGCCGTGGGCGACGATCCAGGGCACGGTAGCCAGGGTCTCCACGTTGTTGACCACCGTCGGCATGTCCCACAAGCCATGGTCCGTGGGGTAGGGAGGCCGGGGGCGTGCGCAGCCGCGAGCGCCTTCGAGGCGGGCGATGAGCGCGGTCTCCTCGCCCGCGACATAGGAACCGGCTCCTTCGACGATCTCGACGAACGGCAGCGGACCGGCTTCCTCCACCGAGGGCGCCAGGTCCCCCCTCTCCGTCGCACGCTCCACCTCTTGCCGGAGCCGGGCCATGGCTTTCGGGTACTCGGAGCGCACCAGGACGATCCCACGCCGGGCGCCGCAGGCGAAGCAGGCCAGGGCGAGTCCCGTGAGGACGCGACCCGGATCCTCCTCCATGAGCAACCGGTCGGCGTACGAGCCCGGGTCCCCCTCGTCCCCGTTGGCGACGACGACCGTGTCCGGCCTTCCCGCCGCCGCGGCCCACTTGTCGGCCACCGGGAAGCCGGCGCCGCCGCGCCCGCGCAGCCCTGAGACTACGATCTCCGCCCGTACGTCCTCGGGTCGCAGCCCGGCCACGGCCTCGCGCCACACGCCCCAGGCGGAGTGCCCTGCCACGATCCCGGCAAGCAGGACGGGCGCCCCGGTGGTGTCGGTCGCGGGGATGTCCGGTGCGTGTGGTTCCGCCCGCCCCTGGAGTTGGTCGGCCAGGTCCGGGCCCGTACGGGGAAGGGTGCCGTCGAGGGCGGCGGGACCCGCGTAGCAGTAGCCGAGGCAGTGCACGGTCTGCAACGAGGTCGAGCCCGTCTCGTCTGCCGTGCCCGCCACCACACCGAGAGCCCGCTCGACCTCCGCGAGATGCTCCCCGCCCCGCGCGGCGAAGCACGCCGTCGCGGTGCACACCCGCACGTGCCGCTCACCGCGTGGGGCGGCGAGATCGGCGAAGAAGGTGGCGGGGCCGAGCCCTGCGGCGGCCGGCAGTCCGGCTGCCTCCGCGACCTGGGGCGCCCATGCCCCGGGCCCTTCGGCGGTACTCGATCTGGCGCGCTCCAGCGCCGCCGGCAGCTGCCCCCGACGACCTCCGTGCCGTGCGGTCAGCTCACGGAGCGCATCCATCCGCCCGCCTGGCTCCCTAGGTATCCGACCGGCCATGATCCCAGAGTGACCGGCCACGCCCCCACGCGCATCCCGGCCGGTCACGGGGATCACGGTTCCGCGCTGCGGAGGGCGGTCAGGCGCCGGCGGTACTCCTCCTCGTCGATCTCGCCACGCGCCAGTCGCTCGCCGAGGATCTGCTCGGCCGACGTCGCGGGCCGAGACCCCGACGGCCGTTCCGCAGGGCGTGCCAGGGTGCGGAGGAGCATCACCGCGACGGTGATGAGAAGGCCCCAGAAAAGCACCATCCCGGCCGACATGGCGAACCATCCCCATCCGCTCATGCCGTCGCCGTACCAGAACATCATCGCCACTCACACTCCCGACGGTCGGGCCGGCAGGAACCGGACGCCCCTGCCTCCGGTCTGTCCGCCACCACCGTGCGCCGGCCCAGGACGCACAGCACAGGGCCGTCCGGTCCCTGGCAGGGGGCCGGACGGGCACGGAAGAGAACAAGGCGGCCCCTGGAGCCGGGAGCCAGACGGCCGGAGGGTGGAGAGTGGGGAACGAGCAGGGCTCACGCCGCCCACGAGGATCACCGCCGGGAGGCCACCATGGTCCGGAACTCGGGGATCCCGCCTGTCGGGGATGCGCCGCGACCGTGGCAGATGCTGCTCCTGGCCACCGTCGGGTTCACCCTCTGTTTCTGGGCATGGGCGCTGTTGGGCCCGCTCGGCCCACGGCTGCGGGACGACCTGGGCCTCAGTTCCTTCGAGCAGTCACTGGTGGTCGCCGTGCCCGTGGTGGTCGGCGCGCTCGGCCGGATCCCGGCGGGGGCGCTGACCGACCGCTGGGGAGCACGCCGGGTCTTCCCCCTCGTCGCGGCCCTGACGATCCTCCCCGTGCTGTACCTGGGTCACCTGGCCGACTCGTTGGCCGAGGTACTCGCAGGCGGCTTCCTCCTCGGGCTCGGAGGAACGGCCTTCGCCGTCGGCGTCCCCTTCGTCAACGCCTGGTATCCACCCGCACGGCGGGGCGTCGCTCTCGGCATCTTCGGGATCGGCACCGGCGGTACGGCCCTGTCGGCGTTCACCACCGTCCAGCTCGCCGACGCCGTCGGGCCTGCCTTCCCCTTCGATCTCGTGGCCGCCTGCCTCGCCGTGTACGCCGGGGTGGCCTGGTTCCTGCTCCGCGACAGGCCGGGGCGCGCGACGGCGCCGGGGTCGCTGTTCTCGCGCACGGCACTGGCCATGCGTACACCGGCCACCTGGCAGCTGGCGTTCCTGTACGCCGTCTCCTTCGGAGGATTCGTCGCGTTCAGCGTCTACCTGCCGACGTACCTCACCAGGGCTTATGAGCTCGGCCGCTCCGACGCGGCACTGAGGACCGCGGGATTCGTCGTCCTCGCTGTGGCCATGCGGCCGCTTGGTGGCTGGTTGTCGGACCGTATCCACCCCGTACCCGTGCTGACGATCTCGTACGGGCTCGTTGCGGTGTGCGCCCTGATCGCGGCGTTCGAGACGGACCTGGTCCCCCTGGGAACAGCGGCCTTCCTCGGCATGGCCGCCGGCCTTGGGGCCGGGTCCGGGGCTGTCTTCGCGCTCGTCGCCCGTCTGGTTCCGGCCGAGCGGGTCGGCTCGGTGACGGGAGTCGTCGGGGCGGCGGGCGGTCTCGGAGGCTTCTTCCCACCCCTCGTGATGGGAGCGGTCGACAGCGTCGCGCACGACTACACGTGGGGATTCGTCCTCCTCGCCGTCACCGCGACCGGCGCGGGAACCCTGGCCGCCACCGCTGTCCGGCGACGCGCCCGGGCGGCCGCAGACACCTGACCTCGGCTGCGAGACCGCTCATGCGGGCCTCGCGGTGACCCGGCGATTGGGCCGTTCGGCCCCGTTTCCGGGCCTGGGTGGCCGTAGCCGCCGGTTCCTTCCGGAGGTTGGTATGGAAGACATGAACGCCGACGCGGGACTCCTCGTCGCCACCGGGGTACGCAAGATCTACCGGACGGGCTCCGTGGAGGTCACGGCCCTGCTCGACCTGGATCTCGTCGTACGTCACGGGGAGATGGTGGCGGTCATGGGACCGTCCGGCTCCGGGAAGACCACGCTCCTGAACTGTCTGTCCGGGCTCGACGACATCGACGCCGGTCGGGTGGAGGTCGACGGCCACGACCTGTTCGCGATGTCGGACGCGGCGCGCACGGAGCACCGGGCGCACACCATGGGCTTCGTCTTCCAGGCGTTCAACCTCATCCCCGTGTTCTCCGCGGTGGAGAACGTCGAACTGCCCCTGCTCCTCGTGGGCACCCGGACGCGTGAAGCGCGTCGCAGGGCGCTGGACATGCTCGACCGGGTGGGCCTCGGCCACCGGGTCGAGCACCGGCCGAGCGAGATGTCCGGGGGTGAACAGCAGCGGGTGACCATCGCCCGCGCCCTCGCGGGACGCCCGGCCCTCGTGTGGGCGGACGAACCGACGGGCAACCTCGACAGCGCGATGGCCGAGCAGGTCATGGACCTGCTGTGCGAGCTCAACCGGGACGAGGGCCAGACGATCGTCCTGGTCACCCACGACAGCGCCATCGGCGCCCGCGTCCCCCGGCTCATCCGGATGCACGACGGGCAGCTGGTCGACGACGTCCGCCAGACCGTCACGGCCCGAGCCCCGATCCCCGACGCCCCCTTGGGCTGACCATGTACCCGAATCTGCTCATCCCACTGCTCGCCGCCTTGGCGCTCGCACTCGGGGCCCTGGTGCTGGTCGCCGTCCGGCAGCCGGTGTCACGGCGGCTGGCCTTCCGGCAGGTCGCCCGCCGTCGCACCGAGGCAGCGCTGGTGATCGGCGGCTCGATGCTCGGAACGGCGATCGTCATCGGGGCCCTGGTCGTCGGCGACACCCTGAACTTCTCCGTACGGCAGGAGGCGTACCGGACCCTGGGGCCCGTGGACGAGCGTGTGATTGCGCCTCCCGGCCCGACCGGGCGCGCCGTGACGGAACGGATGGCCTCCCTGGCGGGCGACCCCGACATCGACGGAGTGCTCAACGCCCAGGCCACCCAGGCATCGGCGGTCAGTGGTGCCGGCGACCGCGCGGTCGCCGAGCCACGCGTCCTCGCCTGGCAGATGGACTTCGACAAGGCGGTGCGGTTCGGAGCAGCGGGTGGGGACTCCGGGCTCGGCGGACCGAATCCGAAGCCCGGCCAGGTCGTGGTGAACGAGCCGCTGGCCCGCTCCCTGAGCGTGAAGGCGGGGGATCCGGTCACGCTGTACCTGTTCGGAGTGGCGGGGACGTACCGGGTCGAGCGTGTGGTGCCGGAGGAGGGCCTGGCCGGTGTGGGCCTGGGCGGCAGGCTGAACCGCGACGTGTTCCTGGCACCGGGGACCCTGGACGCCGCGGCCCGGTCCGCCGGTGTGGAGCCGTACTCGGTCACCTTCGTCTCCAACCGCGGCGGCGTCGAGAGCGGCGAGGCCCTGACCGACCAGGTGACAGCCGACATCCGGCAGGCGCTGGGCCCGCTCGCAGGGCAGACGGAGATCGAGACGCCGAAGCAGACGGTCCTGCGCGACGCCAGACAGGCCGGGGACTCCCTCGGCGCACTGTTCCTCATGATCGGCAGTTTCAGCATCATCGCGGGCGCGCTGCTCCTGGTGAACATCTTCGTGATGCTCGGCGAGGAGCGGAAGTCCCAGATGGGCATGGTGCGGGCCGTGGGGATGAAGCGCTCGCGGCTGGTCGGGTCCTTCACACTCGAAGGGGCGACCTACGCGTTGCTGTCCGCGCTGCCGGGCGTGGCCATCGGGCTCGCGGTCGGCTGGGGCGTCGCCGTGGTGGCCGCGCAGATCTTCCAGGGCTGGTCGGTCGGCGGAAGCAGCATCCGCATCGCGTTCGCCGTCACCCCCACGAGCGTCCTCAACGGACTGGCCATGGGCCTGCTCATCGCCTTCGCCGCCATCCTGGCCACCAGCGTGCGCATCAGCAGGTTCAACATCATCGCCGCGATACGCGACCTCCCCGCCACACCAGGACAGGGGCCACGCCGTCGGCTGCTCGCGGTCTCCAGCACCCTGGCCGTCCTGTGCGCGCTCGTGGCCGTCCCGGCCGTGGCACGCAGCCAGCCCGACGCGACGTATCTCATGCCGGCGCTCACGCTCGCCTTCGCCGCTCCAGCGCTCCGGCGGGTTCTCCCCCGTCACACGGTCACCACCCTGGTCGCGGGAGCCGTTCTCGCCTGGACGCTCCTGGCACCTGTCATACGCCCCCGGATCTTCGACACGCCCTCGATGTCCGTGTACATCATCCAGGGGGCCCTGGCCGCCTTCTCCGCGGTGGTACTCGTCAGCGACAACCAGAAAACGCTGCTGCGACCCGTACGACGGCTCCTCGAACGCCCGACGGAGGGCGGCCTGGCGGCGCGGCTCGCCGTCGCCTACCCGTTGGCCAAGCGGTTCAGGACCGGCGCGACGCTGGTGATGTACACCCTGATCGTGTTCGTCCTCGTCCTCCTGACAGAGATCTCGGGCATCATCCGCGCCGGCGTCGACGGAGTCGTCGCCGATGCCACCGCCGGGTACTCCCTGAGACTGGACTACAACCCGCAGGTCGCCGGCGACCGACTCCTTGCCGATCTCCGCGGCGGCCCGTCGGCCGCCGGGATCGCCGCCGTGACACCACTGCTCAACGCCTCAGGACGGGCCACCGATCCGGGACACCGCAGCCCCCGACCGCTGGACACCGCCGTCGTCGGCGTACCCGACGGAGCGATCACCGGCATCACGTTCCGGGAGCGCCTGCCCGGCCTGACCAACGACGCCGCGGTGTGGAAGGCCCTCGCCTCCGACCCCGGCTACGTCGTGCTCGACGGCTTCTTCGGCAGCACCGGCGGCCCGGCCGGCGACTACTACGACCCCGGGGACACACTCACCCTGACCGACCCCCGCACGGGCCGCAGCGAACAGAAGGTCATCGCCGGCGTGCTCAGCAACGGGCTGGTCTTCTACCCGGGCACCGGGGCCAGTTCGACCACCTACCCCGTGGTGTTGAGCGAGCGGGCGACGCGCGAGCTGTTCGGCACACAGGCCCAGAACGCCTCCGCCCTGGTGAGAACCGGCCCCGGAACCTCCCCCGACGCCCTGGCGACCCAACTGCAGGGCGAGCAGCTCTCGTCCAGCCTGGTCGCCACACCCATTGAGTCGGACATCCGTCAGCAGTTCGACTCCAGTACCGCCTTCTTCCGCCTCATGCAGGGCTTCCTCGCCCTCGGCCTCGGCGTGGGCATCACCGGCCTCGGCGTCGTCATGGTCCGAGCCGTACGCGAACGCCGCCGCACGATAGGCATCCTGCGGGCCCTCGGCTTCCGGGCACGGACCGTCCGACGGTCCTTCCTGTGGGAGAGCTCGTTCATCGCCGTGGAAGGAATCGTCCTCGGATCGCTGCTGGGCGTCCTCACCACCTGGCTGATGTACAGCAACAGTGCCGCATTCGAGGGCCTCGAAGGCGGATTCCCGGTCGAATGGACGAGTATCTGCGGTCTGGCGGGAGCCACCTTCGCCGCGTCGCTCCTCGCCACGATCGGGCCGGCGCGGCGCGCGGCCGCCATCCGCCCGGCACTCGCGGTACGAGTCACCGAATGACGAGCAGCTCCTGAACGCCCCTCCGAGCCACCCTGCGGTGGTGAAGCATCGTGATCACCAGGTTCGCTTCCCGGGGAACGGCCACCTCGTCATGCGTCCCCGTCCCAGGTGACAGGCGGGTCACCGGCACGCAGCTCACGGCCCGGCCGGCTCACAGGCCCGCGGCGCGGTCAGGAACATAGGACTGCAGATCACGCGGCGGGCGCACGTAGCCGGTGGACGCCGGCCGGGGCGGCAGCTCGAGAGGTGGCGGTGAGACATCGCTGTACGGAACGGAAGAGAGAAGGTGAGAGATCATGTTGATCCGCGCCCTGCGCTTGTCATCGCTCTCGACGACGTACCACGGCGCCTCCGTGATGTCCGTGTGGACCATCATTGCGTCCTTCGCCCGGGAGTACGCCTCCCAACGGGTGAGCGAGTGAAGATCCATCGGGGAGAGCTTCCAACGCCGTACCGGATCCTTCAGCCGCTGGCGGAATCGTTGCTCCTGCACGGCGTCACTCACTGAGAACCAGTACCCCGTCCTCGACCAGCATCCGCTCGAAGATCGGGCACTGATGAAGGAATCGCTGATGCTCCTCCTTCGTGCAGAATCCCATCACGTGCTCGACACCGGCCCGGTTGTACCAGCTCCGATCGAACAGCGCGATTTCACCCGCGGCGGGCAGACGGGCAATGTAGCGCTGAAAGTACCACTGAGTGCGCTCGCGCTCGGTGGGCTTGGGCAAGGCCACAATCCGAGCGACCCGGGGGTCCCTTGCCCGCCGCGTCCCTGCCTTCGAACACGACAACGAGCCGAGCGCCCTCCGCCTTGACCCACTCCTGGAGTTTGACCAGTTCCGTCTGCAGCCGGAGCAGCTCGCGCTCGTAGCGAGCCCGCGACAGCCCTTTCCGTTCCGACATACCGCCTCCACGCTTCGACAACGATGCCCATCGTCGACGCTACGCATACACCGCGGTAGCCGCCCCGTGATCCCCTTCCGGTCCGTGTCCGGTGTCGGCCCAGATCGCTCTGGTCCCACCGCAGCTCAGCAGCTTCGAGCAGCGGTGAGACCGGCCGGATGGTCCCGGGCTACTTGGCGATCAGGACGAGGGCGGCGCGGCCGTGCAGCCGGTAGACGGTTCCCGCGCCGCCGATCAGCGCCTCGCTGCCGGGCTGGGCGACCTGGTTCGCGCCTTCGGCCCAGTTGGCGGTATCGGTGACGCGGTACCAGTTCTTGCCCACGCCCGGTGACGGGAGGGTGAAGTCGACGTCGCCGGACCATCCGTTGTAGCCGACGTAGATCGCGCTGCTGGAGTCGCCGAGTTCGGTGCCGTCGTAGCGCCAGGCGAGGGCGTGGTTGTCGGGGTTTCCCCAGTAGGTGCCGTCGGGCGCACTGCCCGAGGGGGTGAACCAGTCCAGCTGGCCCATGCCGTTGCCGTTGCCGTCGGCGGCGCCGTAGAAGTTCGCCGGGCGCAGGGCCGGGTGGGCCTTGCGGAAGGCGATCACGCGCTGGGCATAGGTACGGAAGGTGGACTGGTCGCCGCTCCAGGCGGTGGTGAGCCAGTTGGCGGAGGAGTCGAGGTTGTAGGGGTTGTTGTTGCACTGGATCGAGCGCAGGTACTCGTCGCCGCCGGTCATCATCGGGACGCCGGCCGAGAGCATGAGCAGGGCGAAGCCGTTGCGGGCCGCCTTGCGCTGGTCGGCGGCATTACTCCCCTGGTCCCAGGAGATGTTGTAGTCCGATCCCCCGTCCGACGTCCCGTACGGCCAGGCCTGCCTGTTGTTCTTCCCGTTGCAGGAGTACAGGTCCTTGAGAGTGAAGCCGTCGTGCGCGACCACGAAGTTGACAGAGGCGGCGGGCTTGCGGCCGGCCGCCTGGTAAAGGTCGGAGGAGCCGGCCAGGCGGGTGGCCAGGTCGGTCGGAGTGACGTTTTCGCTGCCCATGGCGTTCTGGTCGCGGCGCAGGGTGTCGCGGTACTTGTCGTTCCACTCGGACCAGCCGGCGGGGAAGTTGCCGACCTGGTAGGTGCCGGCGCCCAGCGCCCAGGGTTCGGCGATCCAGTCCGTCCCGGTGCCGCCGCCCGCGGGGCGGCCGGGCATGGCCGCGGTGATCTGGTTGAGGGCGGTGTTCGGGTCGGTGCGGCTGTACTGGAAGCAGCCGTGCTGGCAGGTGTTGCCGAGGACGGGAGCCAGGTCGAAGCGGAAGCCGTCGACGCCGAGGGTGTCCTTCCAGTGGGCGAGGGAGTCGACGATGAGGTTGCGGGTCGTGGGGTTGTAGGTGTTGAGGTTGCCGTTGACCCCGGTGTTGTCCCAGGAAGCCTGCTTGTCGCTGGTGAGCGAGTAGTAGGTCGGGTTGTCCAGGCCACGCATGTTCAGCAGGCTGTAGGTGTTCTTGTCGCCCGCGTTCCACGGCCCGCCTTCGGCGGCGTGGTTGTACACCACGTCAGTGAAGACCTTGATCCCGGCGTCGTGGTAGGCCTTGACCATCTCCTTGAACTCGCGGGTGGGGCCGCCCGGGCTCTTGTCCGCGGCGTAACGGCGGTCGGGGGCAAAGAAGTTGATCGTCTCGTAGCCCCAGTAGTTGTCGCCGGCCGTGCCGGTCGCATCGACGTCGTTGGTGTCGTTCTGGGTCTCCTGCACGGGCAGGAACTCCACCGCCGTCACACCGAGCGCGGCCAGCGCCGACGCCTTCAGCGCCGCGCCCTTGTAGGTGCCCTGGGAGCCGGAGGGCACCGACGGGTCGTTCATGGTCAGGCCGCGGACCTGGACCTCGTAGACGATGTCGTCCTTCAGGGCCCGGGTCGGCTTGCTGCCGGTGGCGGTGGTGTCGTCAGCCAGCACAATGCCCTTGGGCGCCACCGAGCCGTTGTCCACGGCGCGGTACTGCGGACCGGTGCCATAGACGGACCTCGACGGGCCGCCCGGGGTGAACGGGTCGTGGCTGAGCTCCAGCGCGTACGGATCGGTCAGCAGCTTGTTCGGGTTGTACCGGTTACCGGCCGCGTCCACGTCGGAGATGAAACCGGCCGATGAGCCCTTCGTCCAGGTCGCGTCGTACGGCCAGTTCGGGCCCCAGGCGCGGTAGCCGTAGTAGACCGGGCCGGTGATGCCGTACTGGCCCTGGATCGTGGCCACCGGCACGGTCACCGACCAGACGTTCGTGGCGGAGTCCTTGGTGAGCGTGAGGCCCGCGGCCTCCTGGCTGCCCGACGCCGTCCGGTAGAGGTCGAGCTCGATGCGGGTGGCCGCCGAGGAGTGGATGCGGAACACGATGTTGGCGCCGGTCGCGTCGTAGTGGGCACCCAGCTGTCCGCCGGTGGCCGCCGCGGCCGGGGCGACGAGGGCGGCGGGTGCGCCGGGGCCGGCGAGGGTGGCGGACAGCACGGCCGCGGCGGCGAGGGCTGCGAGGCGGCGCCTTCTTCCCGGGCGGGCAGGGATGAACGAGGACAAGGCGGCTCCTGAAGGCGAGAAGGCAGGCAGGGGAGACCATCGACGCCGTCCCGACGCCGATGACTGAAAACTGTTGCTGAATCTTTCCGCAAGCTAGTGCAGCCATAGGGGGGCGTAAAGAGCTCGGACAGCAGGAGTTGAGGCACGGACGGTTTCCGCGAAGGCGGAGCGCGGACGCCCAGGTCGGCGGCGCTCGACCGGCCCGCGAGGTGCCCCTCTCTCGCCATGCACCGCGATCGACACGGCGGCCCCGCGGTTCCGCGGAATGGCTTCTGCGCCCGCCACCTCCACGGCGTCAGCGCATCAGGTTTGTAATACCGAACCACTCGGTTTAGATTTGAGTGCACACCAGGCGACTCCGTCGCGATGTCCCCCGCCCTCGAAAGGCCCTCTCCCATGCGTTACGCAGTTCTCGGCACCGGCATCGTCGGCCGGACGATCGCCGCCAAGCTGGCCTCCCTCGGTCACGAGGTCGTCATCGGCACCCGTGATCCCCAGGCCACCCTGTCCCGGACCGAGCCCGACGGCTACGGCAACCCGCCCTTCGCCGAGTGGCTCGGCGTCCACGACCGGATCCGTCTGGAGACGTTCGCCGACGCGGCCGCCTTCGGCGAGACGCTGGTCAACACCACCGCAGGCGACGGCAGCCTCCAGGCCCTGGAAACGGCGGGCGCCGCGAACCTGGCGGGCAAGGTGCTCATCGACATCGCCAATCCGCTGGACTTCTCGCAGGGCATACCCCCGTCGCTCAACCCGGTCAACACCGACAGCCTCGGCGAGCAGATCCAGCGGGCCTTCCCAGAGACCAAGGTCGTCAAGACCCTCAACACCATGAACTGCCAGATCATGGTCCAGCCGTCACGCGTCACGGGCGAGCACACCGTCTTCGTCTCCGGCAACGACGCCGGCGCCAAGCAGGCCGTCACCGACCTGCTGATCTCCTTCGGCTGGCCGGAGAGCAGCGTCATCGACCTCGGCGACATCAGCACCGCCCGCGGCACCGAGATGCTGCTGCCGATCTGGCTGCGCCTGTGGGGGGCGGTCGGCCACGCCGACTTCAACTTCCACATCGCCGGCGCGTGAACCGACGTGAGGACACCGCGCGGCGATGCGGCAGCGGATCCCGATCGCCTTCCGTGGCGAAGTGAATCCGTACCGAACCACTCGGTACGGATTCGCTTATCCTGACCGGATGGGTGACGCAGAGACCAAGAGTGCAGGACGGCCGCGATCGGCCGAGAAGGACGCCGCCATTCTTCAGGCGGCGCTGGAACTGCTGGCCTCGCACGGCTACACCCGGATGAGTCTCAGCCAGGTCGCCGCTGCCGCGCAGGTGAGCAAGTCCACCATCCACCTGCGCTGGAAGACCAAGGCGGACCTCCTCACTGCGGCACTCGCGGCGCTGCGCATGACCGACGCCCCACCCGCGAGCGGAGACACTCGCGCCGACCTGACCGCCATCCTCGATGACTTCGCCGCCACCGTTGAGCGCGTTCGCGGGATGGCGCTGATCGGTACCTGCCTCGCCGAAGAGAGCCACACCCCCGAGCTCCTCAGCCTGCTGCGCGAACGCACCGTCCTGCCCAGACGGGCCCTGCTGCGCGAGGTCCTCGACCGTGCGCACGCCCAAGGCGAGATCCGCGGCGACGTCGATCTCGAAGCAGCCGTCTCCGCACTCCTCGGCCCCTTTTACGCCGACTACATGGCCGGCCGCGCCAGCAGCACCGGCTGGGCCGAAACCGCCGTCGACCTGGTGCTGGCCGGACTGCGCCCAGCCGGCCGATAGAACTCCAGCAGCACCGCGCCCGGCACCCGACGCGGGCCCCCGTATCGCTGTCGTGACCATGGGGTGCTCCGACACGAGCGGGGCGCCGGCACCCTGACAGCCACAGCGGTCCGGCGACGCGCGCGTGTCGCGGCGGACACCTGACCGCGGCTTGGACCCTTCGGCCCCCGGGCGGAACTGGGTGGCCGTAGCCATCCGCTCGTCCGGGGCTTCATAGGGAAGGCATGAACAGCGACCGCCCGATCCTCGTCGCCACCGGAGTACGCGAACAACGCCGCGTTCGAGGGCGGCGGGGCACCGTCCGGGTTCGCCAGCTACGGTCCGAGTGAAGCGGGTTCGGCTTGCCCCGGGTGGTAGCACGGATAACCCCGCGAGCCTCACTGGGCTGCGCAGTAGTGGCTGAGGGGCGGTGACTCCTAATCAGGAGAACCGTCTTCGCGGGCGCGGTGCCAGTTCCGGTACGCGGCCACCGCCGTGGGCAGTGTGGGGAAGATCAGATCGGCACCGACCGATTCGGTCAGCCCATAGGCATCGAGATCGTCGCGCAGGTCCTGCTTCACACGTGCCATCGCGAACGTGATGCCGCGCCTGGAGAGTTCGCGACGCAGCTCATCGACGGAGTCCAGCGCGGTGATGTCCACCTCCACATTGGCCTCGGTGTTGAGCAGGAACCAGTGGACGGGCCCGGACTGCTCCGCGACGGCGGCGAGTGCACGGCGCCGGAAGTTCTCCGCGTTGGCGAAGAACAGCGGCGAGTCGTATCGGTAGACGAGCAGCCCAGGAATCGTACGGGCCTCCGGATAGTCGTCGACGTCGTGCATGCCGGCCACGCCGGGCACCAGCCCCTGAACAGCATCGTGCGGGCGCGCGACCCGCGTCAGAAGCTCGGCCACCGACAGACCGACCGCCACCAGCACCCCGTACAGAATGCCCAGGGACAGCACGCCGCACAGACAGCCGACGGCCAGCAGGAGTTCCCTGCGCCGGAAGGAGGCCAGCCGCCGGAAGCCTGCCAGGTCGATCATCTTGACGGCGGCATAGATGACGAGGGCGCCCAACACGGCAACCGGAGTGAGACTCAGCAACGGGCTGAGGAACAGCAGTACGGCGAGAACGGCCGCGCCGGCGGTCAGCGAGTACACCTGACTTCGCGCGCCTGTGGAGTCCGCCAGCGCAGTGCGGCTGGCACTGCTGCTCACCGGAAATCCGCTCAGGACACCCGCGCCGAGGTTCGCGGCGCCCAGGGCGAACAACTCCTGGTTGGCGTCCAGGCGCCCGACCTCGTCGCTGGTGGCGAAGGCACGTGCGGTGAGGATGACATCCGTGTAGCCCACGAGGAGGAGGCCGAGCGCCGGAACCATCAGCCGAGACAGCTCGTCGAAGTCCGGCAGAGCCGGGTGGGGCAGCCCCGCCGGCACGTCTCCGATCACGGCGACGCCGTGCTCTTCCAGGCCGAACGCCGCCACTGCCACGGTTCCGAGCCCGACCACCACCAGCGGCCCAGGCACCGCATGCAGGAAGAGCGGAAGCGCGAAGAGGAGGACGAGGGCGGTGACAGCGACGGCGATGGTGGCGGGCTGGACCTGGGACAGGTTCTGCGCGAAGGACACCAGTTGCGGAAGGAAGCCCGACCCAGTGGTGCTCACGCCTGTCATCTTCGGCAGCTGATCCACAATCATGATCAGCGCCACACCGGCGAGATAGCCGACCAGGACCGGCCGCGAGAGGAGATCGGCGACGAAGCCGAGCCTGGCCGCCCACGCCACCAGGCACAGCAGCCCGACCGCGACCGCCAGCGCTGCCGCCAGTACGGCATATCGCCCAGGGTCCCCGGCGGCGATCGGCGCGACCACCGTCGCGGTCATCAGCGCGGTCGTCGACTCCGGCCCGACCGACAGCATCCGTGACGAGCCGAGCAGCGCGTACAGCACCAGAGCGGGCAGAATCGCCCACAGGCCGGCGACGGGCGGCAGCCCCGCCACAGTCGCGTACGCCATGACCTGCGGCACGAGATACGCCACGACGGTCACACCCGCCAGCAGGTCGCCGCGCAGCCAGGAGCGCTCGTAACGGGCGAGTACAGCGGTTCCAGGCGCGCCGGGTACCCAACGGCGCCACCCCGAATCACTGGGGCGGGCGTGCTGCGACATGAGGCTCCTCTCCCCCGCCGCTTCAAGATCCCACCGACTCTGTCACGGCCGCGAGGACCGAAGGCCCCACCACGCCGCCACCCACCGCTTCCGGACGGACGCTACGCCTGCCCGACATTCCCGAACCCGTGGGGAACCCGCGGTGGCCCGGGACAGCACCAGCGCACCGGACAAGGTGCACAGCCGGGCGATGCCGTCCTCGCCCTCCCCGGCGGCCCCGACCGGGGCGAGGAACGCGGCAAAGTCGGCCACCCCCCTCGCTGTAGGTGCGACGGGCCGGCCCAGGACGGACAGGTCGTTGAGGCCGATGTCGAGGATGGTCTCCATGGTGCCCGGCGTGGAGACCCGGGCACCGGAACGTACGGAGAGCAGCAGAGCGTCGTCCACCTGGCCGAGCCGTCGCCCGGCGGTGCGTTCCAGGGCGGCGAGGCGCTCACCGATCTGGCGTTCCAGTTCCGGGGGTGGCTCCCCGGTCTCCAGGAAGACCCGGCAGGCGTCCGTGGTGACCGTCGGGTAGTCACCCTCGACCTCGTAGTCGACGGCGAGCCCGGTGTGGTCCCGGCGAACCTTCACCCGGGCGTGCTTGACAGCCGCGGTCGATGTAGCCGGGCGCGTGGGCAGTGATGGTGGAGGGCGTCGCCGTGTCGACGTCGAGGATGCCCTTGCGGCGCTCCTCGGGGAAGAGAGCGGCGACGGCTTTCCACACGGCGAGCGTCCGGTCCGTGGGACCGGCCAGGAACGCGGCACCGCCTTCGTAAGGGGTGTAGTTGTCCTGGATGAAGGAACGGACGTCGATCTCCCGCTGCCACTCCTCACCGGTGAAGCCGCGCCACGGCGTGCTGGTGTCGGCGGGGGGCTGGACGGTCACGGTCATGTCGTCATCTCCAAGGGACGGCGGCCTGCGAGGCGGGCGAGGCGGCCCGGCCTCACCTCCGATGTTCGTCGGCCGCCTGCCACCGGCCGAGGGCCGCAAGGGTCGTGCGAAGCCGCTGTCCGGCCTTGTCGTTCCGGGTGGAAAGGGCCGGTGGTCCCGGCAGTGCGAGGGACCTTTCGCCCTCCCTCACGGGCCGCGCGGAGCCGTCGCTGAGAGAGGGGAGGCAGCCGCTCGGTCGGCACGGCTGCCCGAGCCGTCCGGGGCCGATGCCGGACGGGCGGTGTCGGTGCGGCGCTCCGGGGTCGGGTCCGTTCAGTCGTGGGGTACGACCGCGACCGGCGCCAGGCAGTGATGCAGGACCGCGTGGGTGACGGCCCCGATGTGGGTGCCGATCCGTGCCCGGCGGGCCTTGCGGCCGACGACGACGAGCCGGGCGTCGTGCGACAGCTCCATCAGGTCCTGCGCCGGCCTGCCCTGGCGGCAGTCGCGCACCACCGCCACGTCCGGGAACTTCTCGGTCCAGGGGGCCAGTGCCTCGTCGAGCGCCCGTCGCGTGTCTTCGGCGATCTCCGTCAGGAGCAGCGGCAGTGCGTCGAGCATGTCGGGTCCGTAGAGCGCCGGAACGGCCCACCGGTGCACCACGCGCAGTCCGCAGCCGTACCGGTCTGCGGCGGCGAAGCCGAAGGCGAGCAGCTCGTCGCCGGCGGCGGTCACGTCCAGACCGAGGACCACCTCCCCCGTACGTTCCTCCTCGGGCTCCAGAAGGTCGTGCGGGCGGACGAGAACGACCGGGCGCCGCGTGCGGGCGAGCACCGCCAGGGACACCGACCCTGTGAGAAATCCGGCCAGGCCACCGAGACCGCGGGAGCCGAGCACCAGCAGTTCCGCTTCCTCGGCAGCACCGCACAGCTCCTCCACCGGGTCACCGGCCACGCACGCCGTCTCGACGTCCAGACCCGGGTGGCGGCGCCGTAGCCGCCTTTCGGCGATGGCGAGCGTGCGCTCGCCCCATTCCCGTGCCGTCGCCGGGTCGACCACACGGGTACGGGGATCCTCGTCGATGCTCCAGACACGGAGCAGTCGCAGCGGCACGGCACGTCGCAACGCCTCCTGGGCGGCCCACTGCGTGGCGGCGAGGCTTTCCGGGGATCCGTCGAGGCCGGCGGTGATGGTACGGGACATGGGGACTCCGTGGGTCTGGCGGCCGGGCGGGCCGCACGCGGCGTATGAGGGCTGACTTCAGAGGCCCGAGGAGCACCGTCCGGCACTCCGGGGCGCTGCTGGACGGGGCCTGTCCCTCCACAGTGATCGGCCGGGGCGACGCGCGCAGGGGGCCGGAGGTCCCTGCTGTGGGCCAGGAGGCCTCACGGCGCACTCCCCCGGGCGGACGGCCACGGCGGCGTGACCCGAACGGCCGGGAGACAGGGCCGATGGGCCCTCGGCGGACCACCGCCTCCTCAGGGAGGCTGAGGACAGGAAGCACGGCCGAAGCGGCCATGCCCTTCGAACCGTATGGAGGCACCCTCATGACCGACGCCATCACCGTAGGAGTGGACGGTTCCGCGGAAAGCCTCGCAGCGGCGGACTGGGCGGCACGCGAAGCCGAACTGCGCGGAATGCCGCTGCGTATCGTGCACGCCTGGCTCTGGCAGCCCCTGGACGTCCCCGTCGTCCAGGACAGGGAGACACAGGCCAAGTCGGCCCGTGCTGTGCTCCGCGAGGCCGAGACACACGTCGCCGACCGCCACCCGGCTCTCACGGTCACCTCCGAAGTGGTCCAGGACACCGCCGTCGCCGCTCTGCTGAAGGAGGCCGAAACGGCCGAGATGCTGGTGCTGGGTTCACGGGGGCACGGGGCGTTCGTCGGCTTCCTCCTCGGCTCCTACGGTCAGCAGGTGATCGCCACGGCGAAACGGCCCGTGGTTTCCGTGCGCGCCCTCGACGGGCAGACGCCCCGTGCGGAGGGTGGCGAGATCGTCGTGGGCCAGCAGGGCACGCCGGAGGACAGCGACGCGGTGCTCGGCTTCGCCTTCGAGGAGGCGGCAGCACGCGGCGCGGTCCTGCGTGCGGTACGGGCCTGGAGCCTGCCGCCGGTCTTCGCCTACAGCCCCGGCTCGATGCTCCTCGCGGACGCGGCCGGTGGGCTGGAGCCGTTCGAGAAGAAGGCCCTGGCGGAGGCACTCGCCCCGTGGCGGACACGGTTTCCCGACGTCCCGGTGACCGAGCACGTCGAGATCGGCAGCGCGGGACAGGTACTGCTGTCCGCCGTGTCGGACGCGCAGCTGCTCGTGGTCGGCCGACGGACGCGCCGCGCGCCCGTCGGTACCCGCATCGGTTCGGTCGCGCACGCCGCCCTGCATCATGCCCCCTGCCCCGTCGCCGTCGTACCGCACGACTGACAGCCTCCTCGTGGTGAGGACCGGTTACACGACCGGTCCCCCACCACGGGAACGGCACCGCCCGGAGGTGAATTCGTCCGAGGCCCGCCAACGAACCAACAGGCACTCGGTTACCTGGGTCACACGCAGCCCCGGGATGTCGGTGTCATCGTCGACCAGTACGTAGAAGGGGCCCGGCGGCCTGTTGCCGAGCCCCTTCTGCGTTCACCGGGAGATGCCGACCGCGGCCCCTGCTCAGCTCTGGCGGAGCACCAGGCAGGGGCTGTTTCACCGGTTCGCATCCGCGTGTGGGACCGGCGCTCAGCCTCGCGGGCGGCCCTCCCGCCCAGCCGCACCGCCCTGGTCCACCCGGGCAGCCAGTGCCTGGGTGGCGATGACGGCGGCCTGCACCCGGCGTTCGACACCCAACTTGGCGAGCAGCCGGGAAATGTTGTTCTTGACCGTCTTCTCCGCCAGATACAGCCGCTTGCCGATCTCCCTGTTGGTCAGTCCCTCCCCCACCAGAGCGAGGATCTCCCGCTCCCGCTCGGTCAGTCCGGGCAGCCCCTGCCGCTGCTCCTCCTGGGGGGACCCGCCACGAAGCCGGGCCATGACCCGGGCCGTGGCGCCGGGGTCCAGCATGGACTGGCCGGAGGCGACCGTACGCACGGCCGTGACCAGATCGGTGCCCGTGATCTGCTTGAGGACGTAGCCGGACGCACCGGCCATGATCGCGTCGAGCAGCGCCTCCTCGTCGTCGAACGACGTCAGCATCAGGCAGGCCAGGTCGGGCATGCGCGAGCGAAGCTCCCGGCACACGCTCACGCCGTCCCCGTCCGGCAGGCGCACGTCGAGAACGGCGACCTGCGGGCGCAGGGCGGGCACCCGCGCCAGCGCCTGCTCCGCCGTGCCCGCCTCACCGACCACCGTCAGATCGGGCTCGGCATCCAGGAGGTCGTGCACACCGCGACGCACCACCTCATGGTCGTCAAGGAGGAAGACCCTGACCGGCTCCTTCTCGGTGAGGCCGCCCCTGCTGTCCGTCATCACACACTCCGTGTTCGCCGAGTTCTCCGCCCCTGAGGGCTCCCCACGCATCGTGCCGCGCGAGCGGGACCATCGCCCAGGGCCGGATGGCCCTCATACCCGGCCAGGGTCCGGAAATGCCCGTATCCGATGTCGCAGGTTCCCACTGCACATCCTGTGGCCGACGATCACGAGCCGGGTGAACGGCACCCGTCGCCCTCCTCACCGTTCGGCCACGTGTTCTCGCTGTGCCGGGGCATCGCCGGCGAGGGACGTTCGGCCCTCTGAGTACGGGCCCGCTGGACCTGCTGTCCACGCTCGCGCACTGATGGACTTCCGGCGCCGGCACGGCCGGGGCACTCAGGCCCCGGGACACGCCTGGATCAAGAAAGCAGGTCAGCCGCCATGACGACGCTCCCGATCAGCCTGATCACGGCCCCGCTGGACCCCAGTACGACGGCAGTCGCCCTGGCCGGGGAGCTGGACCTGTACACCGTTGCGCACATCGAGGCGGAGCTGACCCGCCTGGCACGGCAGACCGAGTGTGAACTGCTGCTCGACCTGGCAGACGTCACCTTCTGCGACAGTTCCGGCGTGGCGCTGTTCCTGCGCATGCACCGCCGGTGCGTAGCGGCCGGTGTGCGTTTACGCCTGTGCCACATCCAGCGGCTTCCCGCCCGTGTCATCCGCACCCTGGGCGTGGACCGCGCTGTGCCCTGCTCCTTCGCGTGACCCGTCGCGGAGATCCAGCCTTCGGAACCGCCGGCAACCGGCACGGCCGAGAAGGTCCGTTCGGCCCTACCGAGCCAGCGGGTAAGGGGAGACGCTGGCCGGAAGCGGCGAAGCCGTCCGGGGCCGAGCCGGAGCAGAAGGTGAGCACGATGAAGGACGAAGCCGCGCGTACCACGGTGGACGACCGCCGTGAGGCGGTGGCGCCGCGACGAATGGGACAGCTCGGCCGTGCCGAGGCCCTGCGGCTGCTCGGCAGCATCTCGCTCGGGCGCATCGTCTTCACGCATCAGGCCCTGCCGGCCATCCGCCCGGTCAACCACGTCATGGACGGCGAGGACGTCATCGTCCAGTTGCACGACGGTGCCACGCTCGCCTCCATCGTGACGCCTACCCAGGCCGCAGGTGTCGTGGTGGCTTACGAGGCTGACGTCATCGACCCCGAGACGCACCTCGGCTGGAGCGTGGTGGTCACCGGATACGCCCGCCGGGTCACCGACGAGAGGGAACTCGCGCGTTTCGCCGCCCGTCTGCGCCCATGGGCGCAACACCCCGCCACGAAAACCGCGTTGCGCATCCGGCCGGACCTGGTGACGGGCTTGCAGCTCACTGTGTAGGGGCGCATCGGTCGCGCCGGACAGCCGAGTTCCGCGACGGCACACGCCCCCCACCACCGGGACTGCGGGCACCCGCTGCACGGTGCCCGCTCAGAACGGCGGGAGGCCGGCAGACGGACCACCGGCCCCGGTCCCACCCGGGAGGGTCGGATGCGCTCCGGCTGAGGAACCGGCGGTCACTCAGCGGGGCCGGAGACGAGAGGCGCGCGCCACACCAGCCGGCTGCCGCCCTCCTCAGGGCAGACGATCTCCAGGGCGCCGCCCACGCTGCGGGCCCGCTCCTCGAGGTTGCTCAGGCCGCTGCGTCTGCCGTCGGCGGGGATGCCACGGCCGTTGTCCGTGACGGTGAGGACGACTTCTTCGGAGGTGGCCTGGAGGGTGACCTCGACCCGGGTGGCGTGGGCGTGGCGGGCGGCGTTGCTGAGCATTTCGGTCAGGGTTGCCGCGACGTGATCGGCCACCTGCGGCGGTACGTCCGTGTCGAGCAGGCCCTCCATGCTCAGACGGGGCGGGAATCCGAGCGTGGTCGCCGTCTCGCCCACGGTGCGTGCGACCCGTGCGCGCAGGCTCGGCCCGGTGTCCTCCTCGCGGGCGCGCAGGCCGAAGATCGTGGAGCGAATGATCTTGATGGTTTCGTCGAGGTCCCCGACGGCCCGCGAGACCCGTTCGGCGGCGCCCTCGTGCTGCACGAGTCGCGCCGCGCTCTGCAGGGTCATGCCGGTCGCGAACAACCGCTGGATGGCCAGGTCGTGGAGGTCACGGGCGATGCGGTCGCGGTCCTCCAGGAGGGCGAGCTGCTCGGCGTCGCTGCGGCGTTCGGCCAGCTCCAGGGCGAGCGCGGCCTGTCCGGCGAAGGCCAGCAGCGGCTCCAGCTCTGCTTCGGTGAAGACCGGGTCTCCTTGGTGCCGGGCCAGCAGCAGGACACCGCGGGTGTCCTTGGCGGCTGTGCCCAGGGGCACAGCGACCGCGGGGCCCAGTCCGTCGAAGCGGCGGGGGCCAGCGGTGTACCGGTCGTCCTGTGGGAGGTCGACGGTGGTCACGGGCGCGCCGGCCATGTACGCGGCGCCGGAAAGGGTGCCCTCGATCGGGACCACCAGCCCGCTGCGGGTGGTGTTGTCCGCTCCGACGGCCAGCTCGACGACGAGGTCGTCCGTCCCGGCGACGGGCACGGAGACGTCGGCGAGCCCGGCCCCGGTGATCTCCTGGGCGCGGCGGGCGATGAGCTCCAGCACCGCCAGCCGCGGGCTGCCGGAGAGGAGGCTGTTGGTGATCTCCGCGCTTGCCCGGAGCCAGCGCTGCTGCCGCTGCGACGCCTCGTACAGCCGGGCGTTGTCGATGGCGACTCCGGCGGCGACGGACAGCGTGGAGATGACCGACTCGTCCTCGGCGTCGAAGTCCATGCCACCGTGCTTGTCGGTCAGATAGAGGTTGCCGAAGACCTCGTCGCGCACCCGGATGGGCACACCCAGGAAGGTCCGCATGGGCGGGTGGTGGGCGGGGAAGCCGTAGGACGCCTCATGGGCGCCGAGGTCCGTCAGGCGCAGCGGCTCGGGTTTGCGGATGAGCTCGCCCAGGATGCCGTGTCCGGCCGGCAGGGGGCCGATCTTCGCGATCTCTTCCTCGGTCAGGCCGACGGTGAGGAACTGCGACAGGGAGCGGCCATCGGGCCCGATCACTCCAAGCGCCGCGTACTGGGCTTCGACGAGCAGCGCGGCGGCTTCCACGATGCGCCGCAGCACCTGTGAGAGGTCCAGTTCGCGGCCGACCGAGACGACCGCCTCCAACAGGCTGTGCACCCGGTCCCGGGTGCCGCGTGCGGCGTTGATGCGCGCCTGCAGTTCCTCCAGCAGCTCGTCGAGCCGCATCTGGGGCATCCGCGACAGCGGCTCGTCCACACCCACTGGGTCTCCTCGTCGATCACCCGCCCGTACCGTGACAGCCTAACGGCCGATCGGGTGGCCCGGAGCGTCAGCTCAAGGGCAGTGGCCGGGGTCCGGCGTAGTAGGCGGCTCGCATGATGTCCTCCATGTCGTCCAGCATCGGCATGCGCGGGTTGGCGGGCGCGCACTGGTCCTCGTAGGCGTTCAACGCCTGCTCGGGAAGAGCCGTGATGAAGGCCGTCTCGTCGATGCCCAGGGCGCGGAAGGACGGCTCGATACCGACGGCGTCGCGAAGGCGTTCCACGGCGGCGGCGTAAGAGGCGACGCCTTCGGCGGCGGTCGAGGCCGGCAGCCCCAGGGTGCGGGCGATGTCCTGGAAGCGCTCGGGCGCCCGGTAGCTCTCGTACTTGGGCCATCCCGTCAGTTTGGCGGGAACGGTGCCGTTGTAGCGGATCACGTGGGGCAGCAGGATCGCGTTGGTCCGCCCGTGGGCGACGTGGAAGGTGGCGCCCAGGGTGTGGGACATGGCGTGGACGATGCCGAGGAACGCGTTGCCGAAGGCCATGCCGGCGATGGTGCCCGCGTTGTGCATCTTCTCCCGGGCGCGGGATCGCTGTGCGTCCTGGCCGGTGACCGCGGCTTCCAGGTTCTCGAAGATCAGCTTGATGGCATGCAGCGCCGGGCCGTCAGTGAAGTCGTTGGCGTAGACCGAGACGTACGCCTCGGTGGCGTGCGTGAGGGCGTCGAAGCCGCTGTCGGCGGCGAGCGAGGAGGGCAGGTCCGCGGTGAGCACCGGGTCGACGATCGCGACACTGGGGGTCAGGGCGTAGTCGGCCAGCGGATACTTCTTGCCGGTCGCCGGATCGGAGATCACCGCGAACGGGGTGACCTCGGCGCCAGTGCCCGAAGTGGTGGGGACGCAGACCAGCCGCGCCCGCTCACCGAGCACCGGGAAGCGGAAGGCGCGCTTGCGGATGTCGGAGAACTTCTGCCGCATGTCGGCGAAGTCGACGTCCGGCTGTTCGTACAGCAGCCACATCACCTTCGCCGCGTCCATGGGCGACCCGCCGCCGAGGGCGATGATGGTGTCCGGGCGGAAGTCGCGCATGAGGGCGGCCCCGCGCCGTACGGAGTCGATGCTCGGCTCCGGTTCGACGTCGTCGATGACCTGGACGGTCACGGGCTGCTCCCGCTGCCGCAGGACGCGGCTGACGCGGTCGACGTAACCGAGGCGGGTCATGGTGGCATCGGTGACCACGGTGACGCGGTGCACGTCAGGCATCGCGGTCAGGTAGCGGATGGCCTGCGGCTCGAAGTAGATCTTCGGCGGCACCTTGAACCACTGGAGGTTGTTCTGCCGGGTGGTGACGCGCTTGATGTTGAGCAGCTGGGCTGCGGAGACGTTGTCGGACACCGATGTGCTGCCCCAGGAGCCGCAGCCCAGGGTCAGGGAGGGGAGGAGCCGGTTGTAGATACCGCCGATCGCGCCCTGGGACGACGGCGAGTTGACGATGATCCGCACGGTCTTCATGCGGCGGCCGTAACGCTCGGCGAGGGCCGGGTCGCCGGTGTGGATCACCGCGCTGTGTCCCTGTCCGTGGAAGGCGACCATGTCGGCGGCGAGGTCGAAGCCCTCCTCGGTCGAGCCGGCCCGCAGCACGGTGAGGACCGGGCAGAGCTTCTCCCGCGTCAGCGGCTCGTCGGGACCGACGCGGCTCGCCTCGGCCAGGATGAGCGATGTCTCCGCGGGGACCGCGAACCCGGCCTGCTCGGCGATCCAGGCGGGACTCCGGCCCACGGCCGCCGGGTTGACACGGCCCTGCCGGCCGACCGGGTCCGGCGGGAAGAGGTAGGTCTCCAACCTCCGCTTCTCCTCGGCCGTCGCGACGTACGCGTGCAGGCGCCGGAACTCGGCCAGGGCCTCGTCGTACACCTCGGCGTCGAGGATGACCGCCTGTTCGGACGCGCAGATCATGCCGTTGTCGAAGGACTTGGACAGGACGAGGTCGTTGACCGCCCTGCGCAGGTCCGCGCTGCGGTGCACATAGGCCGGTACGTTGCCGGCGCCGACGCCCACCGCGGGCTTGCCCGCCGAGTAGGCGGCCTTGACCATGCTGTTCCCGCCGGTCGCGAGGATCAGGGCCACGCCCGGATGGCGCATGAGGAGGCCGGTGGCCTCGATCGAGGGATCCTCGATCCACTGCACGCAGTACTCGGGGGCCCCGGCGGCGACGGCGGCGTCCCGCACGATGCGAGCGGCCTCGGCGCTGCACGCCTGGGCGGAGGGGTGGAAGGCGAACACGACCGGGTTACGCGTCTTCAGCGCCAACAGGGCCTTGAAGACGGTGGTGGACGTCGGATTGGTGACCGGGGTGACCGCGCACAGCACGCCGACGGGTTCGGCGATCTCGATGATGCCCTTGATGTCGTCACGGCCGATGACGCCGACCGTCTTCGTCCGGGACATGCTGTGGGTGACATGCTCGCAGGCGAACATGTTCTTCGCCGCCTTGTCTTCGAAGACGCCCCGGCCGGTCTCCTCCACCGCCAGCCGCGCCAGGGCAGTGTGCTGGTCCAGGGCAGCCACCGAGGCCTTGGCGACGATGTGGTCGACCTGCTCCTGGGTGAGGGACTCGAAGTCGGCGAGCGCCTTGGAGGCGTTGTCCACCAACCAGTTCACGGCGATCCCGGCGTCGGAGGGGACACCCCCGTCGGAGGTGTCGCTGCGGTCACGGGTCACCTGAGTCATGGATAGCTCCCTGGGTGAGGGGGATCGGCAGACACGGAGTGTCCGCTCGCCCTGTCAGCTACAGCCTTCCGCCGGAGATGCCCGGGGCGAAGGTCCCGAAGGGCCCGGGGAGGGGCCCGATGGTCTCCGGGGGCTCCCGGTCAGGCGTTCTTCCGGTCCCACTCGGGGGCGACCCTGGCCCATTCCCGGCCCCACTGGGCAGCGCGGCGCCGTTCGCAGTGCCGTCGCACGAGCCGGTGCGCGGCGAGCACCGGGAAACCGAGGCTCACCGTGACCGCGAGTGCGGCTACCGCGGCATCGAACCGTGCGGCGGCCAGGCCGACCGGCCCGGTGGTCATCGCCCCGTCCTCGTCCGTCCACACCGGGACACGCGCTCCGCGCTTCAGGTGGCTTCCGACCGGCACTCGGCCTGTGTGCGCGGTGCCGTCGGGCGCGGTCCACCGGGCGGTGGCCCGGGTGCGTGTGCTGCCCTTGGCCGCGGGGCCGGGGTCGTCCACCAGCACCGCGTCGGTGAGGTAGCGCTCGGTCCGCTGCTGGGCCCGTCCGTCCAGTACGGCCTCCCCTGCCACCGCGCCGCCCAGAGGCGCACCGATGAACGCGGCCACGCCCAGGACCAAGAGGATCCAGCCCTCCACCGCGTGGGAACGGTGCCGCAGTTCATTACGGCGCCACCGCCACAGCCGCACCCTCCTGAGGCGCACCGTCGCACCTTCCTCCCGATCGGCCGGGCGCCCGGTTCTCATCGGGGGTCGAGAAGGGCGGCGACGTACTGGGTCAGGTCGGCCAGACGGTTGGTGTAGCCCCACTCGTTGTCGTACCAGCCGAACACCTTGACCAGGTTCCCGTGGGCCTGGGTCAGCGGGGCGTCCACGATGCAGGAGGCGGGGTCGCCGACGATGTCACGCGAGACGATCGGGGCGTCACTGACCCGCAGGATGCCCTTCAGTGGTCCGTCCGCGGCGTCGAGGAAAGCGTAGTTGACGTCCTCCGCGGACACCGGCTGCTCCAGGACGAGGGTGAGGTCCGTCAGCGAACCGTCCTCGACCGGCACGCGCACCGCGATGCCGTCCAAGGTGCCGGCGAGCTCCGGGAGCACGAGACCGACAGCGCGGGCGGCACCGGTGCTGGTCGGAATGATGTTCACCGCGGCCGTACGCCCCCGACGCAGGTCCTTGTGCGGACCGTCGAGCACGACCTGGTCGTTGGTGTAGCCGTGGATGGTGGTCATCAGTCCCTTGACGATCCCGAAGCGCTCGTCGAGGACCTTCACCATCGGAGCCACGCAGTTGGTGGTGCAGGACGCGTTGGAGATCACGTGATGCATGTACGGGTCATAGGTGTACTCGTTGACGCCCATGACGAGAGTGGCGTCCACGCCCTTGCCCGGGACCGACAACAGCACCTTGCGCGCACCCGCCTGCAAGTGCCGGCCGGCATCCTCCCCGGTGCGGAAGCGGCCTGTGGCCTCGATGACCACGTCAACGCCCAGGGCCGCCCAGGGCAGGTCGACGGGGTCGCGCTCGGACGTGACGGCGATGCGGTGCCCGCCCACCGTGAGCGATTCGTCGTCGTGCTCGACGGTGCGGCCGAGCCTGCCGTAGGTGGAGTCGTAGGTGAGCAGGTGGGCCAGCGCGGCCGGCGAAGCGAGGTCGTTGACGGCCACCACCTCCACCGGGGTGCCGCAGGCGGCCTCCGCACGTTCCATGACGCAGCGCAGGTAGTTGCGCCCGATGCGCCCGAAGCCGTTGATGCCTATGCGTACGGTCATGTCCGTCGCCTTCCCGAGGGGTGCCGATGCAGGTGGTGTCAGCGTGCGGGCTCCCGCCTGTCCCGCGGCAGGGGTCGAACGGGGACGCCCCAGGGCCGTTGGGCCCTCGTCTCCCGCACGTGCCGAGCGGCCCGGCGGATCATGGGCCGAACGGCCCGCCATACAGGTCCTGACCGGTTCTGTCCTCTCCTGGCGCCTCGCACCACTCTGGAAGCAGCGACGCACAAGAGGAGCAGGCGATGAAGGCAGCAGTGGTGAAGGTCCTGGGAGAACCGCTGGTGATCGAGGAGCGGCCCGATCCCGTACCCGGCCCCGGACAGGTACGCATCCGTGTCGAAGCGTCCGGGCTGTGTCACACGGACATCCACGCCGCGCACGGCGACTGGCCGGTCAAGCCCACGCCTCCGTTCGTCCCCGGACACGAGGGCGTCGGCATCGTCGAGGAACTCGGCGAGGGCGTCACGCATCTGTCGGTCGGGCAGCGCGTGGCCGTGCCGTGGCTCGGCTGGGCCTGCGGACGGTGCGAGCACTGCCTCACCGGCTGGGAGACGCTGTGCGAACAGCAGGTCAACACCGGATACGGCACCGACGGCGCCTACGCCGAGAAGATGCTCGCCCACGCCGACTTCGCGCAGCCCGTGCCCGACGGCGTCGACCCGCGCGAGGCGGCACCCCTGACATGTGCGGGAGTCACCACGTACAAGGCCCTGAAGGTAGCCGGCATCGGACCGGCCGACCTCGTGGCGATCTCCGGTATCGGCGGTCTCGGGCACCTGGCCGTGCAGTACGCCAAGATCGCCGGCGCGACAGTCGCCGCGATCGACATCTCCGACGAGAAGCTCCGGCTCGCCGCCGACCTCGGCGCGGACATCCTCATCGACGCCCGCAAGGAGGACCCGGCAGCGGTGCTCCAGCGACATGGAGGAGCCCACGCGGCCCTGGCACTGGCTGTGAGCGAGGAAACCTTCGCGACCGCCCTGGCCGGTCTGCGCCGTGGCGGCAAGCTGGTCATGGTGGCCCTGCCCGCGGACGGCGTCGCCCAGGTGCCGATCTTCTCCACCGTCGTCGGCGGCACGTCCGTCATCGGCTCGATCGTGGGAACCCGCCAGGACCTGGCCGAGGTGTTCCAGCTGCACGCCGCCGGACGCACCCGCGTGATCTACGAGACCCGGCCGCTGTCGTCCGTCAACGAGTGCGTCGACGAGGTGCTCGACGGCCGGGTCAGGGCACGCATCGTCTTCGACATGTGAAGTACCCCGGCCTCCCGCGAAGTGGACGCCCTCACATCCACGCCCCCGAGACCCGTTCCCCGCTGCTGGGGACGAAGACCGTGACGCCGTGGGCAGCGGGCAAGAGCTGATCAGGCGAATGGAGATGGGAACCGTGGTGAAGCACCGAACGGTGGGCGAGGTGATGACCGACGAGGTGGTCCAGGCACACCCCGACACTTCCTTCAAGGAGCTGGCCCGCCTGCTTACTTCCCACCACATCAGCGGTCTGCCGGTGGTGGACGACGACGACAAGGTCATGGGCGTGGTCTCGCAGACCGACCTCACCCGGCGACAGGCGGCGCGCGGCCGGACCGGGTCCGGCCGGGACCGCGTGCTGCGGGCCCTGAGGCGGATCGCGCACGCGCGACCCACCGCAGGACCGGCCCTGACGGCCGGCGGGCTGATGACCAGTCCCGCGGTCACCGTGCATCCCGAACAGCGCGTGGTCGACGCGGCGCGCATCATGGAACGCCGCCACATCGACCGGCTGCCCGTGGTGGACGAGGAGGACCGTCTCATCGGCATCACCACACGCCGCGACCTCCTGCGCGTCTTCCTGCGCACCGACGAGGAGATCCACGAAGCCGTGGCCGGCGTCGTGGACCCCCACGGTCCCGCACACGACGCCGGCAGGCTTCACATCGATGTGCGGGACGGGATCGTCACCATCGAGGGCGTCGCCGGACCGGAGATCAACATCACGGCTCTGGTCCGGGCCGCCTGGCGGGTCGACGGCGTCGTCGGCGTGGTCAACCGGCTGACCGCCGACAGACGAGACGACTCGCCTGCGCCGCGCATGCCCCCTTCTCCTTGAAGATGCCCGGGAGGCGGACGGAGGGGTACGGGGCCGTTTGCCGCGCAGCCGGTCGAGCGGCACTACACGCGTACCGCGCCCGCCGTTCGGGTGCGCGGCGTCTGGCGGCGGGTCTGCTGGGCTGTACGCAGGCAGGGCGGCGACGGCTCCGTCCGTGCCGCGGGTCGGGTGAAGCCGCGCCGGGGTGCTGCGGCGGCCTGTCGAGACATTCAGTGCTGCACGATGCGGGCGGTGGGATCATGCCGACTGCCGGCCGTCGCTCCAGCTCCAGTCGGTGACTTCGGGCAGGTCGGTGCCGTGTTCGCGGATGAAGGCGTGGTGGCGGGTGCGGGCGTCGGCCATGGTCTGGCGCACGCCCGCGGCTCGTACGGCAAGGCCGGGCACGCGGTCGATCACGTCCATGACGAGGCGGTAGCGGTCGAGGTCGTTGCGCACGACCATGTCGAAGGGGGTCGTGGTGGTGCCCACCTCCTTGTAGCCGCGTACGTGCAGGTTCGGGTGGCCGCTGCGGCGGTAGGAGAGACGGTGCACGAGCCAGGGGTAGCCGTGGTAAGCGAAGATCACCGGCTTGTCCCGGGTGAACAGGGCGTCGTATTCCGGGTCGGTCATGCCGTGCGGGTGTTCCTCGTGGGGCATGAGCCGGGTCATGTCGACGACGTTCACCACACGTACGACGAGCTGAGGGAGATGGTGCCGCAGGAGGCCGGCCGCCGCGAGGATCTCCTGGGTGGGGACGTCACCGGCGCAGGCCAGGACGACGTCCGGGTCGCGGGTCCCGTCCTCGGTACCTGCCCATTCCCACACGCCGGCTCCGCGGGCGCAGTGGGCGCGGGCGTCGTCGAGGGAGAGCCAGTCGAAGCAGGGCTGTTTGCCGGCGACGATCACGTTCACCTGGTCGCGGCTGCGCAGCGCGTGGTCGGCGACGGTCAGCAGGGTGTTGGCGTCCGGCGGCAGGTAGACGCGGACGACCTCGGGGCTCTTGTTGAGGACGTGGTCGACGAATCCGGGGTCCTGATGGGAGAAGCCGTTGTGGTCCTGGCGCCACACGTGGGACGTGAGCAGGTAGTTGAGTGAGGCGACAGGTGCGCGCCAGTGCAGGGCGCGGGAGGTCTTGAGCCACTTGATGTGCTGGTTGACCATGGAGTCGACGATGTGGACGAAGGCTTCGTAGCAGGAGAACAGCCCGTGCCGGCCGGTCAGCAGGTAACCCTCCAGCCAGCCCTGGCAGGTGTGCTCGGAGAGGATCTCCATGACCCGGCCGTGCCGGTCGAGGTGCTCGTCGGTGGCCAGGAGCGATTCCTGCCAGGCCTTGCCACTCGCTCCGTACACGGCCTGGAGGCGGTTGGAAGCGGTCTCGTCGGGACCGACGAGGCGGAAATCGCGGCGCTCGCCGGTGGCGGCCATGACGTTCTCCAGTAGCTCTCCGAGTACCCCGGTCGGCTCGTGGCGGGTCTCGCCGGGCTTGTCCACCGGGACAGCGAAGCGTTCGAGCCGGGGCAGAGGCAGGTCCCGCAGGAGCAGGCCGCCGTTGGCGTGGCGGGTCACACCGAGCCTCCGTACGCCCTCCGGGACGCATTCCAGCACCTGGGGGCTCGGCCGGCCGGTCTCGTCGAAGAGCTCCTCGGGACGGTACGAGCGCAGCCACGCTTCCAGTTGGGCCCGATGGCCGTCGTCGTCACGGACGCCCGCCAGGGGCACCTGGTGGGCACGCCAGGTGCCCTCGACGGGGACGCCGTCGACCGTGGCGGGTCCGGTCCAGCCCTTCGGCGTACGCAGGACGATCACCGGCCAGCGCGGCCGTCCGACGGGGGCGCCGGTCCGGGCTTGCTGCTGGATGCGCCGGATGTGGTCCAGAGCCGTGTCCATGGCCGCCGCCATGGCCCGGTGGACCTGGTGCGGGTCGTCTCCGGTGACGTGCAGGGGGTCGTGGCCGTAGCCGCGCAGCAGCTGGTCGAGTTCCGCTTCCGGCAGTCGTGCGAGCACGGTGGGGTTCGCGATCTTGTATCCGTTGAGGTGGAGGATGGGCAGGACCGCTCCGTCGTGGACGGGGTCGAGGAACTTGTTGGAGTGCCAGGAGGCGGCGAGCGGTCCCGTCTCCGCCTCACCGTCGCCGATGACGCACGCCACCAGCAGGTCCCGATTGTCCAGGGCGGCGCCGTAGGCGTGCGACAGGGAGTAGCCCAGTTCGCCGCCCTCGTGGATCGATCCGGGGGTCTCGGGCGCCACATGGCTCGGCACACCGCCGGGGAAGGAGAACTGCCGGAACAGCCGGGCCATGCCGTGCTCGTCGCGGCTCACATCGGGATAGGTCTCGCTGTAACTGCCTTCCAGCCAGGAGTTGGCGAGGACGGCCGGCCCGCCGTGTCCGGGCCCCCAGACGCACAGCGCGTCGACGCCGTGCCGCTTGATGACGCGGTTGAGGTGGGTGTGCACGAGGTTGAGGCCCGGGGAGGTGCCCCAGTGCCCGAGCAGGCGCGGCTTGATGTGCGCCGGCTCCAGCGGCTTCTTCAGCAGCGGGTTGTCCATCAAGTAGATCTGGCCGACCGACAGGTAGTTGGCGGCCCTCCAGTGCGCGTCGAGCGCACCGAGCTCCTCGTCGGTCAGCGGTACGCCTTCAGAGCGCTCGTCCTCTCGCATGCTTCCTCCGTCGTGTGTGGTCGCGGGCGGCAAGCGGGCCGGCGGGGCCGAAGCGCGTGACGTCCCGCGTAGCGGGAACGCGAACCGCCTCAAGACCGCCCGGAGGCACGTGCCCCTCGCGGTTCCAGGGGTCCTGGGCCCCATGGCCGTGAACAGTCCTGCCGTCCAAGACGCTGACACAGCAAGAGCGTCGTAGTAAGGGCCGGACGGGTCCCTTCAGCAGTTCCCTTGCGCTGTCCCGGCTGACCACGGCCACGTGCCTGTCCTGCACTTGTCCCTGGCTCCGTTCCCTGGCCTGGCCCTGGACCGAACGGCCCTTCGCGGATGCCCGTACGTCCCGGATGGATGGGCGGTGAGGGGGACCGGTCGCCCCGCGGCGACAGCCCCGTCGGCTCTGCCGGGAGCGGTCGGCGCCGGACAGGCTGAGAGCGATCAAGGAGGAGTTCCCATGAGCGGTCTCAAGACCAGCCAGGCAGTCGCCGTCCAGGTCCGCAGCCGAGGACAGGTGCCTCGAGGCGCGGCCACCTACGCACGGGAGAAGGTGCTCGCGACCCTCGGCCACGTGAGCGAGCCGGTGCTGGCCGCCCAGGTGAAGCTCACCCAGGCGGTCCATTGCTCGGCGGCTCGCCCCGCCATCGCCCAGGCCGTGGTCGATGTGAGCGGCCGGCCGGTACGTGCCCACGTGGCCGCGAGCACCATGTTCGAAGCGGTCGACCTCCTGCGGGAGCATCTGACCGTGCGGCTGGCCCGGGCACGACGGTACGGGCCGCGCGGGCTCTCCGGCACCGTGCAGGAGGCGTGGTGGGACAGCGCGGGCCACGTGCACCGTCCGCACCGTCAGCACCTGCCGGCCGAGGAGCGCCGCGTCGAGCGGTACAAGTCGTTCAGCCAGACCCGGCAGACGCCCGAGGACGCCGTGATCGACCTGGAGGCCATGGACTACGACTTCTGGGTCTTCACGGATCTGACCTCCGGGTACGACAGCGTGGTCTACCGCGACGTCCCCACCGGCCACCACCGCCTGGCATCGCTGGGGCCCGTGGGCCAGGAGCTGGAGGCCGAGGGGCTGCTGAGCGTGAGCACGGTCCCCGTGCCTGTGAGCACGGTGTCCGAGGCCGTTCAGCGGCTGAACCTCACCGGACTGCCGTTCGTCTTCTTCGCCGACACGGCCACCGGTCGGGGCAGCGTGCTCTACCACCGCTACGACGGCCACTACGGGCTGATCACCCCGGCCCGGTAGAGCTCTCACCCTCTGGCCGGAAGCACCCCGCTTCCGCCCCACCCCTCGCTTCCCTGCCGGCCGTCGTGAACAGCCGGCCTGTTCACCGCCGACAAGTACCGCGCCCCTGCGGAGGGGCCCGGCCTTCGCCTGGTCCGCGGTTACTTCCCCGATCGAAACGCCCCCTCACATGGAGGATTTCATGTCACAAGGTACGGTCATCGCCGCTGTGGACGGCTCGATGGAGTCGCAAGCTGCCGCGCTGTGGGCTGCCCGAGAGGCGCTGCTGCGGGATCTGCCCCTGCACATCGTCCACGCCTGGCAGGACTGGTCGCCGGGTTTCACCCACGCTCCGTTCATGGGTGCGGACACCGCACCCGGCGAAACGACCATCACCCCGCACTGGGCCGAGCGTGTCCCGCGCGAGGTGGCCGAGCGGGTGCGAGAGAACCATCCCGGTCTGCGGGTCAGCGTCGAGCAGGTCTTCGGCCGTCCCGTCGAGGTGCTGCTCGCCGCGGCGAACAAGGCGGAGGTCCTGGTTCTGGGTTCACGAGGGCTGAGCGCCCTGGGTGGCCTTCTGGCCGGATCGGTGTCGTTGCCCGTCATCGCGCACGCCGAGTGCCCGGTCGTCGTCGTGCGGGCCGGCGAGCGGGCCGAGGACGAGAAGCAGCCCGGGGACGGCCCGATCGACCGGGCGCGGTACCTCGATGTGGTGCTGGGGCTCGACCTCACCCGGCCGTGCGACGAGCTGATCGAGTTCGCCTTCTCCGCCGCCGCCGCACGCGGGGCCGCCCTGAGGGTCGTCCACGGGTGGGACGTACCGATCGTCTTCGGACACGACCCCGAAGCCGTCGATCCCGGACACGGCGTCGCGATGGGACTGCGTGAAGCAAGCGTGCTCACCGACGTGCTGCGGCCGTGGCGGGGCAAGTTCCCGGAGGTCGACGTCATGGAGCAGTGTGTGGTGGGCGGGGCGGCTGACCACCTCGTGGACGCCTCGAAGGACGCCTCACTGCTGGTCGTGGGACGGCGTGTGCGCCGCTCGGCGATCGGCCCGCGCATCGGCCCGGTCACGCACGCGGTGCTGCACCATGCTGCGGCGCCTGTGGCGGTGGTGCAGCACCTCTGACCGTCGCTCGCGGTCGGCATGACCTCGCTGGAGTCTGCCGGGGCCCGGTGTGGCCGCTTCCCCTGAGGGGAGGCGGCC
>NZ_JBSGTX010000065.1:0-50147 GCF_053607625.1 Streptomyces sp. NPDC055103 | reverse complement strand
GTACACGGCCACGCTGCCGATACCCGCGTCCCGGCACGCCCGGGCCACACGGACAGCGATTTCGCCACGGTTGGCGATGAGCACCTTGCGCACGACGGAGCCTTTCTGTCCGGCCGACAGGGAGAGCCGGGACTCAGCGGTCCTTGTGGCCGATGATCAGGACGTCGTCCTGGGAGTTGGCGAGGCCGACGGTCTCCGGACGGAAGCCGGCCTCCTTCAGCCAGCCGTGGCAGTCCTCCACCGAGTACTCGTGGCCGCCGGCCGACCAGACGAGCATGCTGAGGCTCGCCATGACGGCGAACAGCGGCGGGGTGTCGTCACTGACCATGGGGTCGTAGATGATCACGGACCCGCCCGGGCGCACCGCGTCGTAGGCGCTCCGCAGCAGCTTGAGCCGGTCCTCCGTGCCCCAGTTGTGCAGGATGTGGCCGAAGATCAGCGCGTCGGCGCCCGGCAGCGGGTCGGTGAAGAAGTCGCCGCCGTGGAAGGTGATCGGCCGGTCGGGCGAGAGCGTCGCCATGTGCTTGTCGAAGGCCCGGTCGAGCTGGGCCAGGTCGAAGACGCCGCCCTTCAGGTGCGGGTGGGCGGAGGTGAGGTGGTACGCGAGGTTGCCGCGGGCGCCGCCGACGTCGACGAACGACTCGTACCGGCTCCAGTCGAGGGCCGCGACGCGGGCCGCGATCGGGGTGTTGAACATGTCCATGCTGGCGAGGAAGGAGTCGGTGGCCTCCTCGTCGGCGTAGAGCGAGTGGTACGGGTTGCTGCCCGCGACCGCCGCCGCGTTGTGCGGCTTTCCGGTGCGCAGCGACTGGCCGAGGCCGTCCCACGCCGGATTCAGCTCGCGCTCGCAGAACTGGAGGTATCCGCCGACGAATTCGGGGCGGCCGCGCACCAGGAACGTCTCCGCGGCCGGCGAGTTGCGGTACCGGCCGTCTTCCGATTCGAGCAGTCCCAGGCCGGCGAGGGCGAGGAAGAAGTCACCGGCGCCGGGCATCACGTATCCGAGGCGCTCGCTCAGTTCGGCCGCGGTGGCCGAGGTGCCCGACAGGTGGGTGAAGAGGTCGGATTCGGTCGCGGCGAGCAGCATCTTGGTCTGCCAGTAGCCGGACAGGATTCCCATGACCTGGCCCGGGTTGGGCTGCTGAGGTTCCTGGGTGTTCGTTGCGTCCATGTGCCGGGACCCTCCTGGGAACGGAACTCGGGAAATCTTTGCCCTTCTCAGTCTGGGTTGGCTCGACCCCCCGTCCAGTAGCCCTTGATTCAGGGCTTCTTGAAGGAATCTCAGGGTTTCGGGAAATGCGCGCGGAAGGTCAGGGCAATGTCAGAGCCGCGTCAGAGAGGCTGCCGGGGGCGGGGCGCGCGCGGGGCGACCGGGACATGCCGAAGCCCCGCGCCGGCACGGGGCCGGCACGGGGCGGGGGCGCGTCGACCCGCGCCAGGTACGGGGGTTGAGACCTGGCGCGGGGGTTCGGGGGAGGACGGGGGTCCGGCCCGGGGGCCGGACCGGCCTCAGCGGGACGCGGGGGCTTCGGCGGACTTCTGGTCGGGGGTGGCCTGCGGCTCGCCACCGGGGGGCCCGACGGCCACGGGCGGGGTCTCGATGCGCCCGGGCAGGAAGAGGGTGGCGACGAGCAGCACGGCGAGGGTTCCGATCGCGAACCAGTAGACGCCGTGGATGCCCTTCATCACGTCGGTGCCGCCGATCGTCTTGAGGATGACGGTGACGAGGGCGATACCGATCGCCGCGCCCAGCTGGTTGAGCATGTAGAGCACGGAGCTGCCCTGGGGGACGAGGTGTCCGGGCAGGGTGCGGTACAGGGAGCCCATCGTCGGCGCACCGACGAAACCGAGTCCGAGGCCGACGATCAGTGCGGCGATCGAGGTCCACACCACGCTGGTGTCCGCGCTGACCTGGGTGAGCACGAAGCCGCCGAGTGCGGCGACGACGGCGCCGCCCTGGGCGAGGCCCCGGCTGCCCATCTTGTCGCTGAGGCTGCCGGCCAGCGGCATGGCGGCGGCGGCGCCCAGGCCGATCGGGGTCACCAGGAGGCCCGAGGCGAAGGTGCCCATGCCGTGCGCCTGCTGGTAGTAGAGGGGCAGGGCGAACAGGCTCGCGAAGGTGGCGAGGCCGCTCAGCGTCATGACGGTGACGCTCGCGGTGAAGCTGGTGTTCTTGAACAGCCGCAGGTCGATCAGCGGCGGGGTGTCACGGCGCTCCCGCAGGGCGTGGACGCCGTAGCCGAGGAGCATCACGACACCGAGGATCAGCGGGGTCAGCACCTGCCAGGTCGCGAACGCGGTGCGCTCGGCGGACTGGGTCATGGCGAGGACGAGCACCGCGAAGCCGGGGCCGAGCAGGGCGAGGCCGATGACGTCCAGCTTGCTGAAGGGCTCCTCGGTGCCGCGCGGCGGGTCGGCCGGCACGACCTTCATCGCGAGGAACAGCGCGATCAGGCCGACGGGCAGGCTGAGCAGGAACATCCAGCGCCAGGACAGGCCCTCGAGGATGGCGCCGCCCGCGATCGGGCCGAGGACCGGTCCGAGCGAGAGGACGACACCCATCAGACCCATGACACGACCGGCCCGGGAGGGGCCCGCCGCACGCGCGAGGAGGACGAGCACGAGCGGGTCGAGGATGCCCGCGCCGACACCCTGCACGGCTCGGAAGGCGATGAGGCTGCCGACGTTCCAGGCCAGGGCGCAGGCGAGCGAGCCGCCGAGGAAGAGCAGGAGGCCGATGATCCACATGCGCTTGCTGCCGAACCGGTCGACCGCCCACGAGGTGAACGGAATCATGGCGGTGACGGCCAGCAGGAAGCCGGTGGAGGCCCAGCCGATGGTGCTGAGTGAGGTGCCGAACTCTTTGCTCAGGGGGTCGATCGCTACGGCCACCATCGTGCTGTTGAGGATGCCCAGCATCCCGCCCAGCAGGATGACGGCGATCAGCCGCACCAGTGCGGGTTCCAGGCGGTCATCCCGTACTTGCGTCATCACTTCTCCGGTTGAAGTCTCAGAGCTAATTTGAACCAGCGGGTTCAATCTAGTGATCTCGAGAGACCTATGCAACCACTACGTCCATAAAATTGAACCCATGAGTCCAAGCTGACGCCCCCGAGGGTACGATGAGGGGGTGACCGGAGCGAGTACGACCACGGCGTCGAGGCCCAGGACCTCCCGAGGACGCATCGACAAGCGGCAGGCGATCCTGGACGCCGCTTTCACCGTGTTCGCGCGTGAGGGCTACGCGAACGCCTGCGTGAAGGTGATCGCCACCGAGGCGAACGTCGCCAAGCCGACCGTCTACAACCACCTCAACGACAAGGCGAACCTCTTCCGCAGCGCGATCGAGGTGGCCGCCGAGGTGGCGCAGGCCGAGAACCTCGCGGTCGTCGAGCGGCTCGCCGACCCCGGCGACGACCTGCGGGCCGCGCTCCAGGACGTCGGGCTGCGGCTGCTCCAGTGCTACTCCAGCGACCGCTCGTGGGCCCTGCGCCGGCTGCTCTACTCCGAGGTCGCCCGCTTCCCGGACCTGCTGGAGACCGTCCGCGGCGACGGCACCACCCGGGTGACCGGAGCGCTCGCCGACCGGCTCGCGCGGCTCACCCTCGAAGGCCGGCTCCGGACCACCGACCCGGCACAGGCGGCCGAGCAGTTCATCGCGCTCCTCACCGGGCCGGTGGAGGCGCGGTCCCGGTTCGGCACCGAGCAGCTCCCCGAGGAGGATCTCCGCGAGCTGGCGGAGAGCGCGGTCCGCACCTTCCTCCTCGCGTTCGGCTCCGAGCCCGCGAAGGCCGTCGCCACGCACTGAATCGTCAAAGGTTTGCGAAGTCGACAAGTCGGCGTCAACTTCGTTGGCATCGGCCCGAGACCCCCGGATAGCGTCACCAACCGTCCCCACCCCGTGCACCCCTGACCTGGTGCGCCGCGACCCGAACGCCGTCGCGGCGCGCCGGGCGCACGGTGGGCGAACGTCCGTGAACGCCGGCAGAGTGCCGCTACATCCGGAGGTCCGTGCCGATGACTGCCACCGAGTCCGAAGCCCCCGCATTCCCCCTCGCCGCCACCGGGTGCCCGATGGACCCGCCCCCGCTCCTCGGCGAGCTGCGTCGCGACAAGCCCGTCAGCCGCGTCACCCTCTGGGACGGCAGCCGCCCGTGGCTGGTGACCCGGCACGCGGACATCCGCGAGGCACTGCGCGACCCCCGACTGAGCTCCGACGTCCGGCGCCGCGGCTTCCCGTTCCTCTCCGCCGCCCAGGCCGAGGCGATCGGCGAGGCCCTCATCACCTTCATCCGGATGGATCCCCCCGAGCACACGGCACAACGCCGCATGCTCACTCAGGAGTTCATCGTCAAGCGCATGGAGGCCATGCGCGCCGAGATCGACGCCACCGTGGACGCGCTGCTCGACGGGATGACCGCCGACGCCTCAGGGGCCGATCTGATGGAGGCGTTCGCGCTGCCGCTGCCCTCGATGGTCATCTGCCGGATGCTCGGCGTGCCGTACGAGGACCACGGCTACTTCCAGAAGCGCAGCCAGATGGTGCAGGACACCACGGCCGCGCCGGAGGACGTGAACGCCGCCCTCGGCGAACTCGCCCAGTACCTGGTCCGGTTGGCCGGCGAGAAGGCCGCGGAACCGGGTGACGACCTGATCAGCCGGCTCGTCGCCGACCACGAGACACCCGGGCGTCTCACCCGCCACGAGGTGGCCGGGATGGCCCTCAACCTCCTCATCGCGGGCCACGAGACGACCGCCAACCAGATCGGTCTGGGCGTCCTCGCGCTCCAGCGGCAGCCGGGACAGTGGGAGAAGCTCGTCGCGGACCCCGCCCTCGTACCGGCCGCCGTGGAGGAGATCCTGCGGCACCAGAGCATCGTCCCCACCGGGCTCCAGCGGGTGGCCCGCGAGGACATGGAGATCGGCGGCGTCACGATCCGCGCCGGTGACGGCGTCCTGCTCCAGACAGGCGCCGCCAACCGCGATCCGGACGCCTTCGACGATCCCGACACCCTGGACATCGAGCGCGACGCGCACCGCCACATGGCCTTCGGCTTCGGTGTCCACCAGTGCCTGGGCCAGCCCCTGGCCCGGATCGAGCTGCAGTCGGCGCTCGCCGGACTCCTGCGCCGGCTGCCCGGACTGCGGGTCGCCAAGCCGCTGGAGGAGCTGGACTTCCGGCACGGCGGCAACATCTTCGGGCTCTTCACGCTGCCGGTGGAGTGGTGAGCGCCGTGCGCCTGCTGCTCAGCGCCGACACCGACAAGTGCTGCAGCTCAGGACAGTGCGCCGCGGCGCTGCCCGAGGTCTTCGACCAGGACGACACGGACGGCCGCGTGCTGCTGCTCGTCGAGCGCCCGCCCGCCGAGCTGAACCGCGCGGTGTACGAGGCGGTCGACTGCTGCCCCGCGGGCGCCATCACCGTACGGGAAGAGGGCTGACCCCATGACGAACCCGTCCGTGGCCGGCCCGCCGCGCACCCGGCTCTCGACGCTCACCGGCATGCGGGGCATCGCGGCGCTGCTCGTCTTCTTCTTCCACATCTCCACCTCCGGCCTGTTCCGCAGCGCCGAGCTCAACCAGGACGTGCAGTTCGTCTTCGGCGCGGCGGGCGGGGTGGGCGTCTCCTTCTTCTTCGTCCTGAGCGGCTTCGTCCTCGCCTGGTCGGCGCGGCCCGGCGACAGCAAGGGCCGGTTCTGGCGCCGGCGGTTCGCCAAGATCCTCCCGAACCACCTCGTGACCTGGGCCCTGGTGGTCCTGCTGATGGTCACCACCGGCATCGCGGCCTCGCCCTTCGAGACCGTTCCGCACCTGGACGGCGTGGACGGCTGGCTGCCGAGCGTCGCGAGCCTCTTCCTCCTCCAGGCCTGGCTGCCGGAGATCTCGTACTCGGTGGCGGGCAATCCGGTGAGCTGGACCCTCGCCTGCGAGCTGCTCTTCTACCTGAGCTTCCCCTGGCTGATGCGGGCCCTGTCGAGGATCCGGCCGGAGCGGCTGTGGGGCTGGGCGCTGGCGACCGTCGCGGTGATCGTCGCGCTGCCGGCCGTCGTCAGGGCCGTACTGCCGGGGACGCCGCCGCTGCCCTGGGACCCGACCGTCTCGTCCTGGCACCACTTCGCCCTGTCGTTCCTCCCGCCGGTGCGGCTCCTGGAGTTCGCGCTCGGGATCCTGATGGCGCTGATCGTGCTCTCCGGGAAGTGGATCCGGCTCGGAGTGCTGCCCGCCTCCCTGCTGCTGCTCGCCGGCTATGTCACGGCGCTGTACGTGCCCTTGGAGTACGGGCTCGTGGCCGCGACCGTCCTGCCGCTGGCGCTGATCGTCCCGGCGGCCGCGACCGCGGACGCCGAGGGCCGGACGGGCTTCCTGGGCGGCCGGGTCATGGTGTGGACGGGTGAGGTCTCCTTCGCGTTCTACATGGTCCACATCGCGGTGATCGCGTACGGCCACCAGCTGATCGGCGGGCGGGAGCGCACCTGGCCGGTGGCGGCGGGCTTCGCCCTCATGGCCGTGTTCTGCCTGGTGGCGCTGGTGCTCGCCTGGGGGCTGTACCGGGCCGTGGAGATGCCCGCCATGCGCCGCTTCGGCCGCGACCGCCGACCGGAACCCGCCGCCGCCTCGGCGACGGCCGGCACGGCGGTCGGCACGGCGGTCGGCGCCACGGCCGGCGCCCCTTCGGTGCCCGCGCCGCGGGGTGAGGCGCCGTCCGCGCCACCGGCGGGGGACGGACAGGGTGCGCCCTCCTCGTCCGCGCTGCCCCGGTGACGGCCGTGACGGCCGCGCCCGACCAGCGCTTCTTCGTCCTCCTCGGAACGGACGGCGCGGGGAAGTCGAGCGCCATGGCCCACATCGCCGAGCGATGGCCGCAGTGGCGGCTGCTGTCCACCGACAGCCGGTTCGTGGACACCGAGCACGGGCTCCTCCGGGACCTGCGGCGCGGGGTCGTCCGGGACGTGCTGCCGGGCCTCGGCCGCACCTACTCCATGGACTTCCTGACGAGCATGCTGCAGACGGCGGTGGTCCACCTCAAGGACCGCATCGAGGCGCAGGACCCGGACACCCCGGTCCTCGTCGACTCGTACTACTACAAGATCCTCGCCAAGTGCCGGATCTTCGGGGCCCGCCACAACCCGATGTACACGTGGTGGCGCTCCTTCCCCCAGCCCGCCGGGGTGGTCTTCCTGGACGTCGCCCCGGAGACGGCGTGGCGGCGCAGCCGCGCCGGTGAACTGCTCAATCCGCTGGAGTACCTGGGCGAGACCCCCGAGTGGTTCTCGTTCGAGGGCTATCAGAAGAGCCTGCGGAAACTACTGCTCGAAGAGGTGCGCCACGTGCCGGTGACCGTGATCGACGAACAGCCCAGTGCCGCGCGGGCCGCGGAGGCCGTCATGGAGGTGGTCTCCGCGTGAGCGCGACGAACGTATGGCGGAACCCGGGGCACGGCGACCGCTACCGGGAGCGGGTGTTCGCCGAGCGCGACCGGCTCGCCGCCGCGCGGGCCGACCTGCGCGGCCATCAGGACCGGGTCCTCGCGGACATCCTCGCCTTCAACGCCGGGACCGAGTTCGGCAGGCGCCACGACTTCGGCCGGATCATCACGGTGGACGACTTCCGCGAGGCCGTGCCGGTGCAGGACTACGCGGCCCACGCGCCCCTGATCGAGCGCATGGCGGCCGGTGAGCCGAACCTGCTCTCGGCGGACGCGCCGGTCCTCTACTTCACCAGCAGTGGCAGCACCGGGGCGCACAAGAAGATCCCGGTCACCGCGCGCTTCATGCGCACGACGTTCCTGCCGTTCTACTACGCGGCCTGGGCACCGCTGATCGAGCAGGTCCCCGAGGTGCTGCGCCGGCCGGACGCGGTGCTCAACCTCAAGCACGACCCGCTCACCGCGCCGCCGACGACGGCGAGCGGCCGTCCTCATGTCGGTGCGAGCCAGGTGGACTTCGGGGCGAAGTTCGGGGAGCCGCTCGCGGCCGAGCTGGGCACCGGTGCGCCGTGGGGCACGCTGCCGGTGGCGGTCGAACCCGACGACCACCTGGAGAAGACGTACCTGCGGCTGCTCATGGCCGTGCGGAGCGACCTGCGCGCGCTCGTGGGCATCAATCCGGCGATGGTCGCCGCCGTCCCGTACCAGCTGAACCTGTGGTGGCCGCGGATCCTCAAGGAGGTCCGCGACGGCACCGTCGGCGGCGTTCCGCACCTCCCCCCGGACCCGGAACGGGCCGCCGAGCTGGAGCGGCTCGCCGCGTACCACGGGACGGTGCGGCCCGCTCAGGTGTGGCCGCGCGTCGAGGCGCTGTTCGCCTGGACGACGGGCATGGCCTCGCTCTATCTCCCGGGCCTGCGGGAGGAGTTCGGGGTCGGCGTACGGGCGCTGCCGGCGCCGGTCGCCGCCTCCGAGGGGCCGGTGGGGGTCGCCCTGGACCGGCACGGCTCGGCCGGCAGCCTCGTGCCGACGGCGTCGCTGTACGAGTTCGTGCCGGCCGACGAGGACCTGACGCCCGACGTCCGCACCCTGCTGCCGGAGGAGCTGGAGGCCGGGCGGGACTACCACGTCGTCTTCAGCCACGTCGGCGGCTTCTACCGCTACACGGTCGGCGACGTGGTCGGTCGTGGACTTCGCGGGCGGGGTGCCGCGCGTGGAGTACGCGGGCCGGTCCACCCGCTCCGACGCCGCCGGGGAGCGGCTGCGCGACGCCCAGGTGATCCGGGCGCTGCGCAGCGCGCTCGACGCCACCGGGCTCACCCTGCGCAACACCGCCTGCCGGGTGGAGCCCGGCCCGGGGGCGGTCCCCCGCTACCGGTTCGCGGTGTCGCCCCGTACGCCCTGGTTCCCGGCGGAGACCGGACGCTTCTCCGAGCTGCTCGACGCGGCGCTCGGGAGGGAGTCCGCCGGCTACGCCACGGCCCGCCGGGAGGGCCGGCTCGGGCCCGTCGGCACGCGGTTGCTCGATCCCGACGCCTTCGACCGCGACTGGCACACGGCCGTGGCGGGCGGCGTCCGGCCGACCCAGGTGAAGGACCGCCTGTTCCGGCAGGACGACGCCCTGTGGCAGCGACTGACCCGGTCTTCCGCGGTCTGACAGAGGAGAACGCACATGACCGACGCCTTGAACCCCGTCGAGCGGACGGCGCTGCTGACGGCCGCGCTCCGCTCCGCCGAGACCCTGCGCGAGGACCGGCTGTACGAAGACCCGTACGCGGCACGGCTGGTGGGCGACACCGGCCCGCGGCTGCTCGCCGAGGTGCGGGCGGCGACGTTCCCGCCGGACCGGCCGCGGACGCTGCCGAGCACCCCCGACTACAACGCGATCCGCACCCGCTTCTTCGACGAGTACCTGCAACGGGCGGCGGCCGAAACGGAGATGACGCAGATCGTGCTCGCCCCGGCCGGCATGGACTCGCGCGGCTACCGGCTGTCCTGGCCGGAGCACATCCGCTACTTCGAGGTCGACCGGCCCGCCGTGCTCGCCTTCAAGGCCGACCGGCTGAGCGGCGTGAAGCCGAAGGTCGACCATCGCACGGTCGCCGTGGACCTCACCGCGGACGACTGGGAGAAGAAGCTGATCGACGCCGGCTACGACCCGTCGCTGCCGTCGACCTGGCTGCTCGAAGGGCTGCTCTACTACATCCCCGAGGCGGACGTGCACCGGATGCTGGACCGGGTGGCGGCCATCTCCGCCCCGGGCAGCCGCATCACCGCCGACATCGTCAACTCGGCCGCACTGACCCTCCCTCACATGCGGGGACTGCTCGACGTGTTCGCGGGCTGGGGCTGCCCGTGGGTGTTCGGCGAGGACGAGCCCGAGCAGCTCTTCGCCCGGCACGGCTTCGACGTCCGCGCCGTGCAGCCGGGCGACCCGGAGGCCGACTTCGGACGGTGGCCGGACCCGGTGCCGCCCCGGGAGGTCAAGGAGGTGCGCCGGGTCTTCTTCGTCGAGGGCCGCCGCACGGGAGGTCTCGGCCGGGCATGACGAACGCAGTCATCGTGGGAGGCTCGAGACCGAACTCGCCGCTCCCCTGCCCGATTCCGTACCCCTGTCGGTCCAGCGTGAGATACTGCGCCTCCTCGCCGGCCGGCTCCCCGACCCGGACCGCGTGGAGCTCGTGGCGCGGGCCGCGCTCGACCACGCCGACCGGACGGAGCGGGCCGGCGCGCTCGCGCTCCTCGCCCTGGCCAGGGCCCTGACGTCGCCCCCTGAACAGGCCCGGCAGGCCGTCGACGGCTGCGCCGCCCTGCTCGACACCCTCACCGAGACCGAGGCCGGCCGCTTCCCCGAGTACGCCGCCCTGCTCGGCTGGGCCGAGGCCCTCCTGGGGCTCGGCACCCGGGCGGCCCGCCACCTCGAACGGGCCGCGGCCGCCCTCGCCTGCACCGGCCGCACCCCCCTGTCGCCCCTCGTCCATCAAGGGCTGGCCCTCTCCCACCTGTGGTCGGACGTCACGTCGGCCCGCACGAGGACCCGGGCCGCCGCACGGGCGGTACGGGACGCGGGCGGGGCCGAACTCCCGCTGCTGACCGCGCTCCTGGAGACGTCCACGACGTTCCTGGCCGGTACGCGACGGCCGCCGGTGGCCCCCGCGGGACGGTCGGGTCGCCCGGACGACTCCGACCGCCCCGACGGCCCCAGGCCCACTGACCGCCCCGCGTCCCCCGACCGCCGCCCTGCGCTCCCCAACCACCCAACGCCTCCCGACGGCCCCACGCTCCCCCACCGCCCCACGGTCCCCGAGCGTCGCGCGCACCCCGACCGCCCCACGCCCGCTGACCGCTCCACGCTCCCCAGCCGCCCCACGCCTCCCGACGGCCCCACGCCCCCTGACCGCCCGGCGGTCCCCGACCTGCTGGCACTCGCGCTCGACGCGCGGGAGCGGGGGGACGCCGCGACGGCCGTCTCCGCGCTGCTCACCGCGGGCGGAGGGCCGGAACTGCGGAGGATCCCGCCCGTCCTGCGGCCCGCGGTGTACGAGACGCTCGCCGCGCTGTCCGCGCCGACGGCCACGCCCTCCCCTGCCGAATGGGCCTCCCTGGCCGAGCGGTCCTGCGAGGGCACCGAGCTGCCGCTGGCCCGCGCCTTCGCCGCGATGGCCCGCGCCCACGCGCTGCGTGGCCGCCCCGCCGACGCGGCCCTGCTCCACCAGCGGGCGTCCTGCCTGTTCGCCTCCCTCGGCGCCACCTGGGCGCAGGCCTGGGCGATGACGCACGCCGCCGCCTGCGTCGCGGCCGACGGCCGCACGCCCGAGGCGCTGTCCCTCCTGGAGTACGTCATGGAGCTGGCCGACAGCACCGGCGCCGCGCGGCTCCACGCCGGCGCCCTCGCGCTCCACGCCGAACTCCTCGGAGGGGCCGAGGGGCCCGGGCCGCTGTCGTCGCTCACCGTGCGGGAGAGGGAGGTCGCCGACATCGCGGGCGTGGGGAAGAAGACACGGGAGATCGCGCAGGAGCTCAGCGTCAGTCCCCGCACGGTCGACGCCCATCTCGCCCGTATCTACCGCAAGCTCAACGTCCGTTCGCGCGCCGCGCTGGCCCGGCTGATGGCGGAGACCGGCTGAGCACGACGTACCGCGGTCCCCGGGCCCGCCCGCCCAGCCGGACGGGTGGGCCTGGGGACCGGGGTGGTTCAGCTCATCGCGAGCGCCGCGTCCCAGTCGCCGGGCGGGGTGTACGCGTCACCACGGCCTCCGGCGACGTCGTGGCCGTCCTCGGGGGCCTCGACCCCGCGCGCGTCCGCGTAGGAGGACAGGACCAGGGCGACTCCCGCCGCGCCGTCGAGCAGCGAGGGACTGTCCAGGTCGACCGCCCCGTCCGGGGTCCTCAGATGCTGCCGGTAGCCGAACGCCGCGTCCTCGGCGAAGCCGTCGACCAGCGCCGCGACGCCCTCGTCCACATCCGCCCACAGGGCCCCGTCGCCCGTCGCGGCCGCCATGCGCGCACCGGCGTGGACGATCCCGGCCCTCCCGTGGCACACCCCCGGATCGTCCGCCGTCGCGGCCGGCAGCGGGCGCCGCAGGGCCCCGCGCATCGCGGTCCGGGCGAGCGAGGTCACGGCCTCGTCGCCGAGCGCCGCCCCCGCGAGCCGGAGGGACCAGGCGATGCCGGTGACGCCGTAGCACCAGCCGGCCCGGGCCGTCCGGGCGACGCCGTCCCCGTCCGTACACGCGCCGGCCGCGCCGCCCCCCGTCTCCTCCTCGAACGAGACCCTCCCGGGCCAGTACGGGCCCCACGCGTCGGTGCACGCCTTGGCCAGCACCCAGTCCGTCATGCGCCGGAGGGCCGCCGGGCCTCCCGGCACCCCGTGTCCGGCCCGTTCCTCCAGCGCGAGCAGCGCCAGCGGGCCGGCGATGCCGTGGGCGACGCCCACGTTGAAGTCGCCCCCGGGGAACTCCGCACGGTCACGCGGCACCACGTAGCGGTCCGGGTCGCACCACCAGCCCGGCGCCTCGTGGCCCCGGACCCGTACCGGACGGGTCAGGTCGACCAGGAGCCGCAGGACCCCGTCCAGCACCTCCGCGCTTCTCCCGGCCACCGGTCCCGGTCCGGCCAGGTCGGGCAGCAGGGAGCGGCCCTGCCGGGCCAGACCGGCGACGGCGTCGTAGTCCAGGTACGAGAGGCCGGGGCCGTGTCGGCCGAGGCGGTCCCTCAGCCCCGCGACGCTCCGCTCCACCCGGGCCGCGTGCACCTCGGCGGAGCGCGTCAACAGCCGCTCGTAGCCGCCGAACCGCGCCGCCTGGAGCCGGGCGGGCAGGAGGAGGTCACCCGCGGCGGCCGGCCCCACCGCCGGGGTGGCGGCGGCCGCGGCGGCCAGGTGCGCGTGCGCGACGGGGGCCCAGCCGCGGTCGTGCCGGGCCAGCCGGGTGTGGAGCAGGGCGATGCCCGCGTGGCCGAGCAGGAGCGAGGCCGGCTGCCACCCCGGCAGCATGAGCTCGTCGGGCGCGGCCGAAGGTCTCGGCCGTGACGCGGGCGACCCGCACCGGGTCCCGCAGCAGCTCGCCGACCCGGTACGCCGTCTCCCGCGCGGCATCCCGCCGCTGAGCCGACTCCCCGGCCCCCGGCCCAGCCGCCAGACGTGGCCCCATCGCCGACCCCGGCCCCACCTTCGGCCGCTGCCCCACCTCCGGCCGTTTCCCCACCGCCGGGCGAGGCCCCATCGCCTGCCCCGGCCCGGCCTCCGGGCGTGGCCGGCTCATCGCCCGTGCCGTTTCCGGCCGAGGTGGACCGTGAGCGCCTCGCGGGCGGTCGCGTGGGCCAGGATCTCGTCGTCCTGCCGGATCCCGAGGTACCGGTTGCAGTGCATATGGGCCAGGCTCATGGCCACTTGGGCCCGGAGCGGCGCGTCCGCCCCGCCCGTCGCGGTCAGCGCCTCGCGCAGGGCGTCGAGGGCCCGGGCCCGCGCTTCCCATGGTTCGGCGAGCGTCCCCGGTCCCCTTCCGTCGGCGAACAGCTCGGCCACCGCCTTCTTCTCGGCGCGCGGCACGTCCCCGCGCCGCGCAAGGACCTGCTCACCGCCCAGCCACTCCAGCGCCTCCTCCTGACCGCCGAGCCGGGTGAGGGCGTCGAGGACGCCCAGGGCGGCGAGCCCGGTGTCCGAAAGACCCGCCACCGTCCCGGAGGGCAGAGCCAGTTGCGCCGCGGCGGCCTCGCTGTCGGCCCGGAAGACCTGCTCGACGTGGACCTGGACGTCCGCGCCGCCGTACCGCTCGATCTCCGGGTCGTAGGTGTCGAGGACCATCCGGTGGGCGAGGCCCGCGTCCCGCAGTTCCCCCGACCACCGGTTCAGCTCGGGGAGCAGCACCGGCCAGAGCTGTGCGGGTTTGCCGTGGAACCGGAGCCGGAGATGGGCGTCGGGGTCCGCGTACCGCAGGAAGAACCAGGTGTCGACGCCCGCCGCGGCCAGCAACGCCGGCTCGGCCACCGCCGGCAGGCGGCCGGCCAGGACGGCGGCCTGGTGGGCGGCGGGCACGTAGACCTTGGCGTAGAGCCACTCCCCGCCCGGGAGATGGGGGGCCGAGCCGCTCCGCGCCACGGGCACGGCGGCCGCCGCCGAAGCACGGGGCGGCGCGGTCCGGTCGGGGACGGCCGCCCGGTCCCGTCGGGCGACCAGCGGGAGGACGAGTTCGGCGGCGTGCGCCCCGTCGGGCCCGGTCAGCCAGGAGTCGCCGTGCCCCGCGCCGTACCGCTCCACGACGGTGAGCCCCCGGGGCCGCTTCGACTCCTCGCGCAGGACGAGGAGATGGAGCGGGTCGTCCAGGTCGACGGCGATCCGGTTGTCGGCGCGGGTCAGCAGCACGTGCCGGGGAACTCCCCTGCGCTCGCGCCATCGGGCGACCACCGTGGCGAATCCCCGGTCCGTGTCGTCCGAGGACGCGGCCCGCCGCACCGAGTCGTCCGGCAGCCACCGGGCGGGCGACAGGACGGTCCTGCCGTGCCGGACGCGCGGCTGGGCGGGGGCGGCGGACCAGGCACCCCAGTTCCAGGGGACGCACCAGTCCAGACCTTCCTGGCCCAGTTCCAGGAGGAAGCGGGCGACCTGGGGAAGGTGTCCCGTGGCGGGGTTGAGCATCGAGTACGACACCGGCCGCACGCGGCGCCCGGTGGTGAGGTCGGTCAGCCGCAGCCCGTCGAGGTCGGCGTGCACGGCCAGGTCCGCCACGTGGAGGTCGGTCACCCCGCGGCCCCGCGCGTCCGGGCCCGCCGCCGGGCGGCCGACGCCCAGGGCGATGCGGTGCGGCAGCCACTGCGGGACGGTGGCCACGTTGGCGGAGCGGATCACCCGGGGGCGATGGACGACGGTGGCGACCGTCTCCCCCCGCGGCCCGCCGCCCTCGCCACGCCGGCCACCGTCACCGACCCTGCCGTCCTCACCGAGCCCGCCGTCCTCGCCGAGCCAGCCACCCTCGCCGCGTCCGCCGCCCTCGCCCCGCCGGACGAGCTCGCCGATCCGGTCCGCCTCCGCCCCGAGGACGGGCGCGAAGCGGCTGAAGGTGGCTCCCGCCAGCGGTGAGCCCGGGTTGGCGCCGAGCACGAGCTCGAAGTCGCCCGCGCGGAGCTCCGCCCAGCCACGCGCGACGAGTTCGGCCCCGAGCTCCAGGGAGGCGGGGGGCACACGAGGGCCGGTGGGGGTGAGGGCGGCCAGGGCGGCCTCGTCGAGGACCACTTCGGCCGGGCCGGCGCCCCCGCCCGCGCCGCGGGCGCCGTCCGGGCGGCCGTGCACGGCGTCGAGGAAGAGCTCACCGAGGATCCGGTCGCGGCGCTCGGCGTCGGGGTGCGGGTCGGACCGGGCGGCGCCCGGGGTGCGGTAGGGCTCGGGCAGTCCGAGACCGCGCCCCTCGTCGAGGAGTTCGAGGACGGGCACGGCGCGGTCGGTTCCGTAGCGCTCCAGGAAGGCGAGGTGGTACGCGCGCAGGTGCGGGCTCCCCGGCAGGATCAGCGAGGTCCGCCAGAGTGTGTGCGCGGCGCGCTCGGCTTCCCTGGCCACCGCGTCGGGCAGCACGAGACGGGCGTCGAGGGCGAGATCGGACTGGATGACGTCCTCGGCGGGGTGGAGCGCGCGCATCCGGTCCGAGGCCGCGCCGAGCGCGGGCGCGCGGCGCTCGGGCGGCGCGGAGTCCAGTGCGTTCAGGGCGAGCCGGACGTCCCTGAGCATGTCGGCCACGGGGTGTTCCCACCCCTGGAGGCGGCTCAGGACGTGGTCGAGCGGGGTGGCGCAGTCGGGCGGCGGCGTGAGGTCGCTGAGCAGGAAGTGGTACTGGGCGAGCCCGTCTACGCACTGCTCGACGGCGCCGTCGGGGGCGTGCGGGAACCGCTCGGCGAGCCTGGCGACGAGTTCGGTCCGGCCGACGGGTTCGGCGGCGAGCTCCAGCGCGAGGCGGACCACGCCGGTCAGGCGTACGGAGTGGGCCAGCTGCCGCTTGCCCTCGGCGTCGTACCGGTCGGTGAGGAAGAGCCGGCCGTCCCGCACCGTGCGCAGGTCGTTGGCGGTCAGGCGGGTGCGCTCCAGGACGCCGGGCAGCGGGCGGAGCGCGTCCAGGACGGCGTCCAGCCAGGCCGCGTCGGGCCGGCTCACGCTGCGGTGTCCGGTACCGAGGTCCCGCACCGGTTCGGGGCCGAAGGCGGCGAGCGCGACACCGGCGAAGTATCCGAACGGGGTGGCGCGATAGGTCATCCGCAGCCGGTACTTGACGAGGGACACGACGAGTCGGCGCAACCGTCGCTCCTTGACGGGTTCGCCCGCCGCCACGCGGCGGGCCTCGCCCGCCAGGCTGGGGCTGGCCAGTTCGACGGCGGCCATGAGGAGCGGGTCGGCGGCCGCCCGGGCCACTTCGGCCCGCAGGGCGCCGGGCTCCGCCGGGTCCGGGACCCGGCCCGGTCCCGCGGTCGGGCCGGGCAGCGGGAGCACGGCCGCCCGCAGCAGTACCGGCCCCACGGCGTCGAATGCGATGTCGTCCCTCACCCGTACCAGCCCCCTGTCCTCGTCGCTCGCCGCCCGTGCCGAAGCCGGTGCCGGGCGGCGGGCACACGGCCCGCCGCCCGGCACCGGCGGTCGGATCAGCAGTGCCAGGAGGTCACCGGGCAGGAGAGGCAGGTGCCGGTGCCCGTGAAGGACTTGGCCTCCATGGCGGGGGCGTCCTCGATGACGATGCTCAGGTCGAGGTCCAGGTCGAACTCGGTCTCGGGGGTCATGTTCACAGCGCGTCCCTTCATCGGAATCCGGCCGGTCCGGAGTCCGCGGAGTGACCACGGAACCGGCCGGGCAACAAGACGTGACCGATCATGGCGACGCGCTCTAAGCCCACTCTTAAGGACTTCTCAAGACGAGGACTTCACACAGCCGCACAGCCGCACCGATGTCCCCGACGTCACCGATGTCACCGATGTCACCGATGTCACCGATGTCACCGACCCGACGGGAAACCCTCTGGGCTCACGCCGTGCCGGTGGTGCCGTACACCTTGAACTCGTAGAGCGAGTAGCCGTACGGGGTGCCCCGCTGGGTGCCGTACATCCGTACGTAGCGGGCGTCGCCGCCCACCGTGAGTTCGTCGGTGCCGCCGTCGCCTCCCGTGACGGTGGCGAGGTCGGTCCAGGTCGCCCCGTCGACGGAGGACTGGATCCGGTAGACGGAGGCGTGGGCGGCCTCCCAGTCGAGGCGTACGCGGGAGAGCGCGGCGGTGGTGCCGAGGTCGACGCGGAGCCACTGGGGGTCGATGCCCTCGGCGGAGGCCCAGCGGGTGGCGCTCTGGCCGTCGACGGCCTTGCCGGGCTCGTAGCCGACGGCCTCCGTGGAGGAGGCGGTGGCCGGCCTGCCCTGGGAGAGCAGGGTCTCGGTGCCGGGTGCGGACGCGGTCGTGACGGAGAGGGGCGCGGAGGCGGCGGAGCGGTTGCCGGCGGCGTCCTTGGCCCGGACGGTGTAGGTGTACGGGGTGGCGGCGGCGAGCCCGGTGTCGGTGTACGTGGTGCCGGTGGCGGTGCCGACGAGGGTGGTGCCGCGGTAGACCTCGTAGCCGGTCACCCCCACGTTGTCGGTGGCCGCGTTCCAGGCAAGGGAGGCGCCGGTGGACGTGACGCCGGTCGTCCGCAGTCCGCCCGGGACGGTCGGGGCCTGGGTGTCGCCGTCCGGGGTGGTGCCGGTCTGCTGGTAGGCGCGCATGTCGCGCAGGAGCAGATAGGTGTCGCGGAGGGAGTCCGAGGTGTCGCCGAGGGACCGGTAGATGCCCCACTTGGGGCGGACCCGGTCGGCGAGGAAGGTGTCGACGCCGGTCTTCGTCGCGTCGACGACCGTGGTGCCCGCGCTCTTGACCACCCAGCGGACGGCGCCGGCCGTGCCGTCGCCGATCTTGATCTCGTACTCGATGTCGATCCACTTGTTCTGGAGGGGCTCCAGGTTCGTCCGGCCCACCAGGACGTTCTCGGCGAAGACCTTGTGCTCGATGGTCTGGACGCCGTTGACGCGCCGCAGCGACGTCACGGTGATCGGGGAGGTGCCCGTGCCCGGCTGCTTGGTCTGCATGATGTGGGTGAAGCTGGTCGTCGCCATCAGCGAGCTGGGGATGTACATGGAGTACGTGACCCGCCAGGTCTCGCCGAGCCGCCACTGCAGATGGCTCGACGACGAGGTGCGGTTGCCGGTGACCTCGTGGCGCTGCCGGTCGGTGGAGGTGTCCCGATCCACCATGTGCATGTCAAATCGATAGGCGCCGTTGGCGACCTTGATGTGCGGAGCGGCCCCGGTGTGCGAATCAGCCCGGTCGTCCTCGACGGTCTCGAAGGCCCCGAGACCCTGGACGGCAGGATCGGGGGACCACCGGAGCGTCCAGACGGGAGCCGCCTCGGCGGGCGCGGAGGGAAGGCCGAGGCCGAGCAGCCCTAGAGCAAGTGCGGCCAGCAGGACCGCGGTTGAGCGTCCGTACGACATGCGCCACCCCCAGGTGAGGTTGTCAGGTACGGACCATACTGCCCGGCGAAAAGATGTCAGTAAAGCTTCCTAACAAACAATGCGCCAACTCCCCCGCCCACACGCCCCATGCCAACCACCTGACCCTCACTCACCTCCCCGAACGCAGGCTGACCATCCGGGGGATGCGCCCGGCCGGCGCGGAATGAATACCCGCATGGGTGACTGCGGGACGGGCGCACGCCGGGCCATGATCAACAGCATGAACGCCTCCCTGGTCCGCCGCGCCTGCGCCGCGGCACTTCTCCTGACGTCCACGCTGGCCCCCGCGGTGGTCGCCGCGCCCCAACACGGCGGCCCCAAGCCGGAGTCGGGGCGCGCGCTGCAGGCCCGCCTGCTGGGCGAGAAGATCGTTCCGCACAAGCTCGACTTCCAGGGCACCACGGTCGGCGGCCTGTCCGGCATCGACCGCGACCGGTGCACCGGCGAGTACGTGTTCATCAGCGACGACCGTTCCTTCCTCCAGCCCGCGCGCTTCTACACCGCGAAGCTGAACGTCGACGCCGGCGGCGTGCACGCCGTCGACTTCACCGGCACCCACCCCTTCCTCCAGCCGAACGGGTCGGTCTACCCGTCGCCCGCCCTCGGGGACGGCAAGGCCGTCGACCCGGAGGAGATCCGCGTCGACCCGCTCGACTGCCAGTACTGGTGGGGCCAGGAGGGCGACCGGCCCGCCGTGGCCGGCCCGCCGGTGATCCAGCCGTCCATCGAGATCTCCGCGCCGGACGGCGCCCACTCCGGCAACCTGCGCCTGCCGGACAACTACACGATCACGCCGGAGCGCGGCCCCCGCCGGAACCAGTCCGTCGAGGCACTCACCTTCGGCGCCCGCGGCAGGGTGGTGACCAGCGCGATCGAGGGCCCGCTGCTCCAGGACGGCCCGGTGCCGGACACGACGCACGGCGCGCTCGTCCGCGTCACGCGGCAGACCCGCGACGGCCGGGTGCTCGGACAGTTCGCGTACCCGATCGAGAAGATCTTCGCCGAGTCCGACCCGGACAGCCCCTGGGGCCCCGACACCGGCGTACCGTCCCTCCTCGCCTTCCCTGACGACCCCCACCGCTACCTCGTGCTGGAGCGGACCTGGGTCGCCGGCTCGGGATACAAGATCCGCCTGTACGACGCCACCACGCGCGGCGCCACCGACGTGAAGGCGGTCGACTCCCTGACCGACCGGCCCGTCGTACCCATGCGCAAGAAGCTCGTCGCGGACTTCCACACCCTGGACCTGTCCACCGTCGACAACACCGAAGGCATGACCTGGGGCCCCACCCTCCCCTCCGGCGAGAAGACCCTCGTCCTCGTCAGCGACGACAACTTCGCCGACGACGCGGTGACCCAGATCGTCGCACTCGCCCTCCGCTGACCCGGGAAGCGACCACCGGGGGACGGAGCCAGGGGGTACGCGCACGGACGCCACCCAACCGGCGCACGACCACCTGCCCCGTACGCTCCCTCCCCCGCCCACGGCCGCGCGGTCACCACGCGAGTCGGCCACACCCGCTGCCTCAGCGTCCCGCAGGTCTCTCGCACGCTGCCGCGACAGCATCTCCGAACCGGTCCACTAGGGCGTGGCCAGCACGAACCAGGCCGCCGACATCGCCGACGCCACCGCGTCCGTGATCGGGTCCGGGGCCGGCCCCGGCGGGCCGTACGCGTCCGGGGCCCGGCCCGGCCGGCCGTGTGCCGGGACGTGGTGTCGGATCGCCCGCAGCAGTGCGGACACCACCTCGTCGCGTGGCGCCGCGGCAGGCGCGCCGGTGCTCAGGAACTCCTGTACGGGGAAGAGCCCGAGCACGCGTCGTCGCACCTGCACGACCAGGCCCTGGGTGATCAGCTCCGCCCGGGTCAGGTCGAGCAGTTCCGGGCCCAGCCGTTCGATCCACTCCCGTGGGCCGAGCGCGCGTCCGGCGAGGAGCAGGTGCTCGAGGAGCCGGTCGGCCACGGGGTCGGGGCAGCGTTCCGCGCTGTGGGCGAACACCGCGTCGGGCGACACGGCGATCCGTCCCGCGCGGGCGAGCTCGTGGAGCGCCGCCCCCGCCGTGGCGAAGCCGAGTTCGGTCTGCCGCCACGACGAGCGCAGCGGGCCCCCGCTCGCCGCCAGTACCAGCTCGGCCGCCAGGGACCTGCGTCGGGACGGTCCGGCCACCGCCGGTCAGACTCCCAGCCGCTGCTTGACCTCGGCGAAGAACGGGATGTGGCGGTAGTCCCCCGCCTCCTCGTCGTGATCGGTGAACTGGTTGGTGAACTCCAGGAGCGCGGACCGCACTTCGGCCAGCGGCTGGGTGTGGATGCGCTGCTCGATCGCCTGGATCTCGCCGAGGAACCGCGCCAGCGCCGCGGGCAGGTCGGGCAGCAGGTGGATCCGGTCGTCCCGCAGCGCGATGCCGCCGTGCTCCGACAGGTAGTTGAACAGCAACTGGGAAGCCACGGCGTCGTAGTTGGGGCGCGGAATCCCCTCGACGGCGTACCGCAGCAGTCGTTCGGCGAGGATGTACTCGTACGCCGCGCGCGCCGAGTCGGCGGGGAGTTCGGGGTCGTTCAGGCACACCAGCATGGAGGAGACGTCGACGCGGAGCTCTTCGAGGCCGGCGAGCGGCTTGAGCTTCTTGGCGTGCAGGTAGTCCGGGATGGGCATGTCGCCCTGCCGGTGGTGGTATTCGTGCAGCCGCACCCACCAGGAGGAGGCCGCCTCGACGACGTCGTCGTCGGCCCCCTGGATGCGCGGGAAACTACCGGGCGCCATGACCTCGTCGATCATCTTGCGGGTGATGCGGTTGTGCCGTTCGACGAACTTGTTGATGAAGTAGAAGATCAGGTCGTCGGGGTCCTGCCGGCCGTCGATGTGGTTCTCGGGGAACAGGGCGACGACCACCCGGGAGGTGAACCCGTCCGAGCAGGCGGTGATGTTGACCGGCATGGTGTTGCTGCCGTAGCGCCGGGCGAGGTGCGGATCGGTCGGCAGCGTGTCGTACGTCAGGTAGTCCAGCGAGAGCCGCGGGAAGTACGTGGCGTTGAAGAGCGAGAACAGGTGATGGTCGCGCTCGGCGTTGATGTGCTCCTTGGTGCGCAGCAGGCGCGGCGGGCCATCAGCGGAGGAGGCGTCGCCTGACACGTCCGAGGAGGCGTCGCCGGACACGTCCCTACCGGTGTCCCTCCGCGCGTCGGCCCGGAGGTCGGCCATGAAGGCGCGGACGACCGGCTGATGGCGCAGGTGCTCGGACGCCTCCAACTGCCCCAACAGGTCCGCGAGGAACTGCGGGCCGGTGACATCCGTCCCCTTGGCGATCCGGCCGCGTATCTCGTTGACCTCGTCGATGACCAGTTTGATCTCGATCGACACCGCTACCGCCTCGTCTCCGTGGGATGGTTCTGCCGTTTCCAGTACTCCAGGCCGCCGATCATCTCCTTGACCCGGAAGCCGGCCGCCGCGAGCTTCGCGGCGGCCCTGGAGCCCGCGTTGCAGGCCGGGCCCCAGCCGTAGGTGACGTAGACCGGACCGGGGTCCAGCCCGCTCAGCACGGTGTCGGTCAGTTCGGCGTGGGGCAGGGAGAGCGCGCCGGGCAGGCACTCCTCCTCGTACGCCGCCGTCCTGCGGGCGTCGACGAGGACGAAGCCGCCGACGCCCGCGGCGAGGTCGTGGTGGACGTCGTAGGGGTCGGTCTCGCAGGCGAGCCGGGCCCGGAGGAAGTAGCCGAGGGCGGTCTCGGGGTCGGCCGCGGGAATTCCGAGGACGCGGGAGTCGGCGGCGCGCAGGGCCGGGACGACGACGGCCTCCGGGCCCGGTCTGACGTCAGCGTCCGGTCTGGCTCCGTTCTGGGCTTCGCGCACGCCCGCGGGCGGTACTTCCTTCGTCGTTCTCGTCGGTGTTCTCATCCGTGTTCTCCGCAATCCAGCTCTCGATGAGGAGCTTTCCGATGGAGTCCGGCCGGTAGCCGTGACCGGCCTCGATGTGTGCGCGCAGTTCGGTGGCGGTGAACCAGCGGGCCTCGACCAGTTCCTGGCCGTCGACTGCCGTGGTGTCCGCGACGGCCTGGGCCCGGAAGCCGACCATGAGGCCGGCCGGGAACGGCCAGGCCTGGGAGCCCTGGTAGGCCACGTCCTTCACGACGGCGCCCGCCTCCTCGAAGACCTCGCGCCGTACGGCGTCCTCCAGGCTCTCGCCGATCTCGACGAATCCCGCGAGGGTGCTGAAGGCCTCCGGTCCGGCCCCGGCGTGCCGGCCGAGCAGACAGCGCCGGGGTGTGCCGGCTTGCTCGACGAGGACGATCACGGCCGGTTCGATCCGGGGAAACAGCAGCTTGCCGCAGGCCCGGCAGACCCGCAGGTGGCCGCCGTCGCGGCTCTCGGCGGCTCCGCCGCAGGCGCCGCAGAACCGCTGGTTGCGGTTCCAGTGGGTCAGGCCCCTGGCGTACGCCAGCAGCCCCGCCTCGTCGACGCCGATCGTGGCCACCAGGGCGCGGACGTCCCGCACCGCGTCCGCGCCGGCCAGGGCGAGCGCCTCGTCCTCCGACAGGGCCGACAGGTCGGCCGCGAGGACGGCGGCGTCGCCGTCGAGACCCAGGAACACCGGCTCGGGGGCCGTGTCGAGCAGCGCCCTCGCCCCGGCCGCGCCGGTGATCACCGGCGCGCCGTCGCGCACCAGGCACTGGTCGCGCCAGAGCGGCACGACACGGGTGCCGGGCCGGTCGGCGAGCGACGCGATCCAGGCGGTGTCGGCGCGCCGCTCTCCGGCGCGGTCGAGTTCGAGTCCGGCGTAATGCATGGTGAAGCTCCCGTCGTCGCTGCCCGGCAGGGGCCGGGGCTCAGGGCGTGGCCGGCTCACTCCTGGCCGCCACGCCCCGCGACGGAACGGTCCACGAGGACGGAACGGTCCACGAGGGCGGCGCCGAGCTGCGCGAACTCGGCGGCCAGGTCGTCCGGGCAGTCGCCCAGAAGGTCGGCGACAGCGTCCCACACCACCCGCGCGGCTCTGATCAGCAGAAGGTCCTGCCGTGGCGTCAGGTGGTGGTGGAAGCCGAGCATCTCCAGCGGCGCGGCCACCGCGACCAGTACGTGGTCCGGGAGCTCCAGCAACCAACGGTCGAACTGGTCCGCGTCCACGATCCGCGCCACCGCGGCACTGACGGATTCGATGTCGACGTCCTCGCGTTGTCTGCGGGGCATGAAGGTCCTCCCTCTCCGCGTGCGCTAGTTCTCGTAGCGGATGGGCTCGTACGAGGCGAGTCGTTCGAAGTCCCGGTAGAGGGCGGCGTAGTCGTGGTTGCGCACCAGGAAGGTGCCTCCGTTGTCGATGAGCGAGGCGCCCTGCTTGATCTCCTCCCCCACCCGTACCTTCCACTTCATCTCGACCTCGCTCTCCACGTCGGGGAGCACCAGTTCGGAGACGATGCCGGGGCGCTTGGGCAGGACGGCGTCGAAGCAGTACATCTGCTCCTGGTCCCAGGGCCGGCTCGGCAGGCCGGCCTCGATCTCGAAGGCCAGGTTGAGCAGCGCGACGGCGTAGTTCTGCTGCATGGCGGCGAGCCCGGCAAGGCCCTTGAAGCGCGCCCCGACCTCCAGGAAGACCAGCTCGTCGTCCTTGGTGTGGAAGAGCTCCAGGTGGCTGGCGCCGTCCAGCTTGCCGAGCGCGTCGAGGACCGTCTCGGCGAAGGTGATCATGCGGGGCACCCGCGGGTCGGAGTCGATGAGGTTGATGTCGGCGTTCACCCGGCCGCGCTGTACCTCGGTGGAGTTGACCAGGTACTCCGTCACCCCGCCGAAGACGGTCTCGCCGTCCTTGACGACCAGGTTGACGCTGAACATGGTGCCGTCGATGTGCTCCTCGTACTCGTAGCTGCGGCCGAGGTCGCGCGGCAGGGCGAAGAACTCCGCCGGCTCGAAGATCTTGTAGACGCCGTCGGCGGAGGCGGCGTCGACCGGCTTGAGGACGAAGGGCAGGCCGACGTCGGCGACGATCCGGTCCAGGCAGGCGGCCGGGTCAGTGGCGTAGGCCTGCTGGTCGAAGAGGCCGAACCGGGGCACGCGCAGTCCGGTGCCGGCCAGCTTCTCCTTCATCAGGCACTTGTCGCGGTAGGGCAGGAGCTGCTCGTAGGTGGGTCCGGTGAGGCCGAACTCCTCCCGAAGCTCGGCGGTGAGCAGCAGGTTCCGCTCGTCGAAGCAGTGCAGGGTGAGGTCGCCGGGGCCGGTCTCGGCCGCCAGCTCGCGGACGAGCGCCCGGGTGGCGGCCGGGTCGACGATCGACGACTCGGTGTACGAGGGCTCCGCCAGGCCGCAGGGCACCACGTGGATCTTGTGGAAGTAGGCCCGCTCGGTCTCCGAGACGTTGGCGCTGTCCTGTTCCGAGAAGATGCCCACGAACCGGACCTGGTCCGGCGCCACGAGCAGATCGTGGCGGAACACCCCGAAACCGCGGGTCGAAATCACGGCGACTGTCCTCATGCGGGCTCTCCGATCGTCGATGGGGTGGGGGCTCGCCGTTCCAGTGCCAGCAGCAGCGGGATCGCCAGCAGGCTCAGCCCTAGCAGGAAGAGCATCGGCAGGATCTCGCCGCGGGCCAGCAGGAAGGTGAGCAGACCTGGCGCGGCGATCTCGCCGACGGTCCAGGACAGTTGGTACGTGGCCAGATAGCGGCCGCGGATGTGGCGGGGTGCCATCGAGACGCTGAGGGTCTCGATGGCGGGGAAGGCGATGACCTCGGCGAGGGTGAAGACCACCATGGCGAGGAACAGTCCGAGGTAGGCAACCGCGTCGGGGGCCGCGTACAGCAGCGCGAACAGGCCGAAGGCGGCGGCGTTGAGGACCGAGGCCAGCATGATGGCCCGGGTCATCCGGACCTGCTCGGTCCGCTTGGACACCAGGGTCTGGGTGAGCGAGACCTGCACCGCGTTGACCACGATGAGGGCGCCGGCGGTCCAGGCCGGCAGCTCCAGGGCGTCGACGATGTAGATCGCCAGCAGCACCTTGATGAGCATCTGGCCGAAGACCAGGGTGGCGTTGACGCCGATCAGCAGGGTGTACGAGAAGTCCCGCAGGACCGTGGCGTATCCGGCCCGGGGCGGTGGCGCCGCCTTTCCGGTGGCGGGTGCCTTTCCGGTGGCGGGTGCCTTTCCGGTGGCGGGCGCCTTTCCGGTGGCGGGCGCCTTTCCGGGGGCCGGCGACGCGGCCGGTTCGACCGGTGGGACGGGCGCCTCCGCCGCGTCCGGCGCGTCCGGTTCGTGCCGCGCCGGCCGCCACAGGAACAGCAGGGTCGCCGCCAGGACGTAACTGGCCGCGTTGCCGATCACGATGGCGTGCAGGGCGGTGCCCTCGCCCAGCGTGAAGGCGAAGGCGGCCAGCGCGCCACCGAGGGCCATGGCCGTGTTGCGCAGGGCCGTCATGAACCCGAACCAGCTGGTGCGCCGGTCCTCGGGCGAGGCCAGCACCACCAGACCGCTGCTGGAGGTCCAGTACGTCGTGTGGCCCACCTGCACCAGGAAGACCACCACGACGACCTGCCAGGCCGAGTGGGCGAGCAGGAAGCCGAGGTATCCGGTGACCGACACGAGGTTTCCCCACGCGGCCGTCCTGCGGGCGGTGAACCGGTCGATCAGAGGGCCCACGACGATCGACGCGGGCAGCGCGAGCAGCCGCGCGACGGTCATCGCGGCGCCGATCGCGGTGACCGAGAGCGAGGTCGTCCGGGCGAAGTACACGAGCGTGAACGCCATGATCAGCCCGGTGCCGAGGCTGTCGATCAGACTCGCGGAGACGAACCGGCCGTTTCCCGTCAGCCGCGGGATGCCGAGTCGTTGCCAGATCGGCTCGGGTGCGAGGGTGGTGGTCACTGTCCCGCCCGCTCAGCCCGCGGCGGGCCGGGTGACGATCCGCACCCGGCCGATCAGCTCGTCGATGCGGGCGATGGCGGCCGCGGTGGTGTCGGCGGTCACCAGAACCTGGACGTGCCGGCCGAAGTTGTCGGCCATCGGCTCGATCTCGTCGCCGGGAGCGATGTGCACATCGACGCCGAACACGCCCTCCTCGGCCCGGAGTTCCTCGACGCCCTCGATGGACTCGACGATGCCGGGGAGGCCGTTCACCCACTTGGTCACCGAGCCGAGGACCGGTTCCGGCCGGCCGGTCAGAGCCGGCAGCCGGCGTAGCGGCCAGCCGGAGGCGTACCGCTCCATGTCGAAGCCGTGGGTGACCGCCATGAAGTCGAGCAGCCGGTCACCGGCCACCCGGTCGTGGCCCTCGATGACCCGCGGGCCCTTCGAGGAGAGCTTGATCTCGGTGTGGCCGACGCCGTCCTTGAGGCCCATGGCGGTCAGGAAGCCGACCACGTGGTCGACGATGGTGGTCTCGGCCTCCTCGGTGAGGATCGCGGGGAGGGCGTGGCCCATCTCGACGCAGCCGTCGTGGAACTTGTCGGTGATCGAGACGACGACGTGCTCGCCGTCGAAGGAGAAGGACTCGGCACTGTACTCGACGCCGTCGATGTACTCCTCGGCGATGAACCGGTCCACCGGGTAGAAGGTCGCCATCGGCAGGTCGGCACGGCCCCGCAGGCCGGTCAGCTCCGCCCAGGCCGCGTCGGTCTCCGCCGGGTCGTGGATCACGGCGATGCCCCGGCTGGCCGTGCCGTCCAGCGGCTTGACGATCACCGGGAAGCCGTACCGCTCGGCGAAGTCGCGGACGTCCTGCGCCGAGGAGACCTCGGCGCAGCCCACCGACTCGAAGCCGGCCTGGTGCAGCCATTCGCGCATCCGCAGCTTGTCGTGGAAGCGCTGGGCGACCTCGAAGGAGGTGCCGCCGAGTCCGAGCATGTCGTTGATGCGTCCGACCAGTTCGGTGGCCTGCTCGACGAGGGTCATGACGGCGGTGAAGCCGTACGCCTCGTGGGCGGCGAGGACCATCGGCCGGGTCACCTCCCAGTCGAGGTAGTCCACCAGGAGGAGGGCGTCCGCCGTCTCGGCCTGGCCGGGCAGCAGTCGCTCCTTGTGCTGGAGGAACACGACCCGCAGGCCGAGTTCCTTGGCCTTCTGGAGGGCTTCCAGCCGGCCCCCGATGATCAGGATGGTGCCGGGCCCGTCCGGGGCGGAGCTGTCCACGTCGGTACTCCCTTGGGTCGTCATGAGGCCACGCGCCATGCGGTCACGCGCCGTGCGGTGTCACGCGTCACGAGGTCACGCGTCATGCGGTCATGCGGTCATGCGTCACGAGGTCACGTGCCATGCGGTCACGTGCCATGCGGTCACGCGGTCACGCGCCACGCGGTCACGCGCCACGCGGTCACGTGCCATGCGGTCACGCGTCATGCGGGCGCCGCCACCGGTGCGGGCGCGGCGCCGGCGGAGCCTCGGCGCATGCCTTCCGCCTCGTCGTAGAGGGCCTCGACGATGATCTCCAGGCCCTCGATCAGGCTGCTGTCCGCGACGGTCAGCGGCGGCAGGATCTTGACCACCTCGCTGTCCCGGCCGCAGGTCTCCACGATCAGCCCGCGCTCGAAGCAGCGCCGGGAGATCTTCGTGCCCGCGATGCCCGACGCGCTCAGATCGATGCCGAGGATCAGACCGCGGCCGCGCACGGTCGCGGAGAACCGCGAGACCACCTCGCGCCGGAGGAAGTCGACGACCAGCTCGCCCTTGCGGCGCACCTCGGCGGCGAACGCGGGGTCCGCGCCGTCCGCCCAGTGGGCGCGAACGGCCTCCGCGGCCGCGACGAACGCGAGCTGGTTGCCGCGGAAGGTGCCGCTGTGCTGGCCCGGCTTCCACACGTCGTACTCGGGCTTGATCAGCAGCAGGGCCATGGGCAGGCCGTAACCGCTGATCGACTTGGAGAGGGTGATCAGGTCCGGGGTGACGCCGGCCCGTTCGAAGGAGAAGAACGTGCCGGTGCGGCCGCATCCGACCTGGATGTCGTCGACGATCAGGAGCACCCGGTGGGCGTCGCACCAGGCCCGCAGGCCGGTGAGGAACGCGTCCGGGGCGACGTACACCCCGCCTTCGCACTGGACGGTCTCAAGCAGCACCGCGGCCGGCATCTCCATGCCGGAGCTGGAGTCGCGCACCAGCCGGTCGAGGAGGTCGAGGCTGTCGAACGGCCCCATCGGGGAGTCCGGGTAGGGGACGTGAGTCACGCCGGTGAGGGTGGGGCGCAGGCCCTGCTTGTAGAAGTCGGCGCCGACCGCCGCGAGCGCGCCGGTGCTCATGCCGTGGAAGCCGCCGCCGAAGGCGATGACGTTCGTGCGGCCGGTGACCAGCCGGGCGACCTTCAGCGCGGCCTCGACCGCGTTGGTGCCCGACGGGCTGCAGAACTGCACCTTGTGGTCGAGGCCACGCGGCCGGAGCACCCGCTCGCCGAAGACCTCCAGGAAGTCCTGCTTGGCGGTGGTGGCCAGGTCGAGAGCGTGGGCGAGCCCGTCGCGCTCCAGGTAGTCGATGAGGGCGCGCTTGGCGAAGCGGGGGTTGTGGCCGTAGTTGAGGGCGCCCGCGCCGGCGAGGAAGTCGAGGTAGCGGGTCCCGTCGGTGCTCACCAGGAACTCCTGGTGAGCGCTCTCGAAGGTGGCGGGGAAGGACCGCACGTACGAACGGACCGCCGATTCACGGTCGTCGAACAGGGCGGCCGGGCCGGGACCTTGGGTGGTCATGGTTGCCTTTCTTGCCTTTCTCGCGGTCGGCTCGGTGTCGGTCACGGCTGCCGTCCGGAGGCCGGTGCGACGGGTGTGACGGGTGCGGCAGGGGCGTCCGACGCGTCCGGCACGGGCAGGTCCTGGCCGATGTACGGGGAGTGGGCGACGGTGTTGTGCGGGCCGTCGCCGAGCCGGACCCCGTTGACGACGACCTCGCGCCGCGCGGCGAGGCCGAGTCGGTGTGCCTCCGGGGCCGTGTCCGCGGTGACGATGAACATGCCGACGGCGTCGAGCTGGTCGGCTCGCCCGCTGAGCCGCTCCCCGGGGGCCTTGGTCGCCCGGGCGGCGATGCTGCCCTCGGGGAACTCGATGGTGCGGAACTCGGTGGTGCCCGGCGGGGGCATCACCACCATCTCGACGGCGTACCGGGGCGGCCGCCGGGTGAAGCCCAGATCCGGTGCCGTGCCGCAGCCGATGTCGACGAGGACCTCGGCGTAGTCGAGCCCGTACGCCTCTCCGATGGACACCGGGGAGGCGAAGCCGGCGGGGCGCGGGTTGAAGTCGATGAGTTCGGCCGTGCCGTCCTCGGCGACCATGAACTCCAGGTGTGTGCCGCCGTGGTGGAAGCCGAGACAGGCGTGGACCTCCCGGGACAGGGCGACGATCCGCGCCTGGTGCGGGTGGTGGTAGGGGGTCTGCATGCCCTGCTCGACCACCGGGTCAGAGGCCAGCACGTACCGGCCGGTCAGGGTCACGAAGCCGACCTCGCCGCGGTGCACCACGGACTCGACCGACAGGAGTTCGCCCGCGGCCTTCTCCTCCAGGACGAAGCCGCCGTGTGCCCGGATGTAGTCGCGCATCAGCGGGTTGACGACGTCGGCGGTCCGGACCCGTTCGGCGAGCGCGTGCAGTTCGGTGGTCGACTCGACCTCGAAGCAGAGTGCGCTGCCGGTGCCGTTGGCCGGCTTGAGCACGGCCGGTCCGTCGAAGCGCCAGCTGTCCCACGTCAGGGCCTCGTCGAGCGGGACGCCGCGCAGGGCGGAGAGCCCGGCGTCGTAGAGCGCCGTGCGGACCCGGGTCTTGTCGAGGATGCCGAGGAGCGTGTCCGGGTCCGTGGTCGGCAGTCCGGCGAGCTGCCGCAGCGCCGCCTGGTGCGGCAGGGACGGTTCGAGCATGCTGTGCGTGCCGACGACCTCGTACCGGCTCGCCACGTCCTTCAGTACGCCGTCGAGGGTGGCGGCGTCGGACCAGGAGGCGACGGTGACGACCTCGTCGACGAGTCCCGGTTCCACGGTGAACGGGCCGGTGGCGCAGAGCGGATTGTGGTTGAGGGCGACGATGTCGAAGCCCCGGGCCTTCGCCGCCCGCGCGGTGTAGAGCATGGCGTTCATCAGCTCGAAGAGGACGAACGCTTTTCTGCGTGGCATGGGTGTTCTCATTTCCTGGCGTCGGCGTGCGGGGCGCGGACGGCGTCGGCGCGTGGGGCCGCGAGGGCGGGGGCGAGGTCCTGGGCCGGGCTCGGGATCGGTTCGGCCCCGATGTCGGTGCGGTAGCGCATGCCGGGGAATCCGACGTGCGCGATCCGGCTGTAGGCCCGCTCGCGTGCCCCGTCGAGGGTGTGGCCGGCGCCGACGACATGGAGCACCCGGCCGCCGGTGCTCCGTGGCGTGCCGGCGGCGTCGCGGCGGACGTTGGCGCAGAACACCAGGGTGTCGTCGGCGACGTGGCCGCCCGTGCCGCAGGTGGAGTCGTACGGCACCAGGCCGTGGACGGGCTGTCCGGTGGCGAAGGGGCCGAACGGCCAGCCGACCAGGGCGTCCGGGTCCGCCGGGTCCAGGCAGCCCTGCACCAGCGCGACCGAGCACCGGGCGAGACCGTCGGCGTCCAGCCGCTGCCGGCCGAGGTCGCGGGCGAGCACGGCCCGGCACAGGGCCAGGAAGTCGCTGCGGACACCGGGCAGGACGACCTGGGCCTCGGAGTCCCCGAACCGCGCGTTGATCTCGATGACGACCGGGCCCCGGGCGGTCAGCATGGCCCCGATGTAGACGAAGCCGGTGAAGTCGAGGCCGTCCGCGGCGAGTCCGCGCAGCAGCGGGTCGACGAGCGTGCGGCGCAACTCCTCGCGCAGAGCGGGGGTGTCGTCCGGGTGGGGCGCGATGGAGCCCATGCCGTCGCAGTTCTTGCCCGCGTCGGCCTCCAGGGTCCGCTTGTAGTCCATCGCGGTGGGGAAGAGGAGTGCGCTGTCGCCGTCGAGGAGGGCGAACACCGAGATCTCCCGGCCGGTGAGGCGCTCCTCGACGACCAGCCGCAGCACGTCACCCGGTGCGGCGGCGGCCTCGGCGGCGAACCGGTCGACGGCCGCCACCGCCTCGGCGGCCGTGTCGCAGACCACCGAGCCGTCACCGTCCGGTGTGAGCCCGTCCGTCTTGACGACGACCCGGTACGGGACGGAGGCCAGGAACTCCTTCGCCTTCGCGGCGTCGGTGAACACCTCGAACTCGGCGACCGGGATGCCGTGGTCGCGGCAGAACTCCTTGCCGCGGGCCTTGCTGGACTCCAGGGCAGCCGCGGCGGCCGTGGGTCCGATCACCCGGTGACCGGCCCGCCGCAGCTCCTCCACGTACCCCTGCGAGAGGGCGTCGATGTTCGAGACGAAGACCAGCTCGACGGGGTGCTCGGCCAGGAAGTCGAGGGCGGTGGCCGGTTCGGTCAGGCTGACGGAGCCCGCCGGGACGATGCGCGGGTGGTCGATCGCGTCGCAGCCGGGGCCGTAGTAGACGGTCACGTCCGCGTTGGTGCGGGTGAACAGCTCGCAGATCGCGTGGCCGCGTCCGGTGCCGTCCACCACGAGGACCTTGTCGGTTGCTGAGGTCACGGGGTCACCCCGCCCTGGTCGCGGCGATCGGCGCGGAGGGCGCGGCGGTCGTCCAGTCGCTGACGCTGTTCCCGACGTACACATGGGTGAGCAGGCCGCCCCACGCCTCGAAGTAGCGGTCGGCGTTCCCGGTCGCCAGGTCCTCGTTCCGGATCCAGGAGGAGTTCGCCCAGTCGACCTTCGGACGTACGTGGTGCAGGTCGTGCTGCACGGTGTCGCCGACCAGGACCCACATCCGGTAGGGCGCGTACAGCAGCACCATCCGCAGCCACCAGCCGGTCCAGGCGCCCCAGCGTCCGAGGGCGCCGGCGCCGGTGGTGTCCGGGACGGGTGTGCCGCAGAACCGGCCGAAGGTGAGCTGGTCGCGCTGGGCCTTGGTGAGCCGCTCGGCGTTGTCGTGGAGCCACCAGCGGTGCTCGCTGAGCGTGTAGAGCAGCGTCTGGTTCTGGAAGAAGAAGGTGGCGGGCAGGAACCAGAACAGCAGCCACTGCAGCCACCAGCCGGTCAGCGCCAGGAAGGCGACGGTGCCGGCGAGGTACGCGTACGCCATGGCCATCCGGTAGAGCGGGGACCGGCTGAGGAAGTTGCCGCGGATCCTGCTGGAGAGGAAGCCCCAGTGGTGGCTCGGGGAGAACACGGCCTTCAGCAGGTAGCGACGGAAGTCCCGCCGGGTCATGCCCGGCCTCGCCCCGGTGCTCTGCAGGTACACCGTGTCGCCGTCCTTGAGGGAGCAGGGGAAGGCGTGGTGGGTGAGGTGTTCCTGGCGGTTGCCGTCGTACGGCGGGCGCCAGAGCAGGGTGGTGACGATCTCGCTGACGACCCGGTTGCCGCCGGTGGAGGCGGTGAACATGCGGTGCAGCGTCTGGTGCACCACGACGACGTCCAGGCGGCGCATGCCGCCGGCGATGGTCGGCCAGGACAGCAGGACCAGCGGGGCCAGCAGGTACCAGGGCCGGGTGAGTCCGTACGCGCCGAGGGCGATGCCCGCGGCGGTCTGGACGACGCCGGCGATCAGGGCGAGCGTGGGGCGCCAGCGCACCCGCAGTTCGTCGCCGGCGAGCGGGACACCGGTCAGCCAGGTCAGGAAGGGCTGCAGGAAGCGCGGCAGGCCGCGCATCGTCTCTCTGGGGCGCATCGACGGCTCCTCGGCGGGTGGCCGGAGCGGCTCAGCCGACACTTCGGGGGTCCCGGACGCCGCCGAAGAGGGTGTCGTTGGTCTCGTGCGTCATGGGCCTGGTCAGGTCGTCCGTACTGGCCAGGGTCATGTTGACGATGGTGCGCCGACCCTCGCCGCGGATCGGGTGGACGCGGTGCATCGTGGTGTTCGTCTTCACGACGTACGCGTCGCCCGGCTCCAGGGCGTAGGAGCGCACCTGGCTGCTGATGAGGGCGCCGTAGACGTCCGGGTTCTCCTTGTCCCAGGAGGTGTGGGGGACGGCCTGGACGAATCCGCCCTCGGTGTAGTGCGGTGCCTCCAGGACGAGGATGATCCCGTAGGTGAAGTCGTCCCAGTGCCAGCCGTGGGTGTCGCCCGACTTTCCGAGCCGGCTGATGACGTAGTGCTCGCCCGCGTAGGGGCAGGAATGCACCTGCTCGCCCACGACGTCGCCGACGAATTCGATGAGTCGGGGAGAGAAGTAGAACGCGTCGATCAGCGGACCTTCGTCCTTGATCACCGGCTGCCCGACCGTGGTCATGCTGCGGGGCGTGTTGTCGGTGATTTCGAAGACGAGATCATGGCTGACGCCGTAGCGGTCCATTATGGCGCAGGCCTCGTCCTTGATCGGCCCGAAGAGCTCCGGCGGGCAGAGCTGTCGGAGCGGGACGATGTGCTCCGTGTCGAACTGCTTGCGCAGTGCGGCCATCCGGTCGGTGTCGAAGGCCTCCGCGAAATGGCGGGCGAGCAGCCCGTCCACTTCGGGTGCCGTGACGCGCGACGTGCTTCCCTCGGCGTTCATCTCAGTCCCCTGTTGGTGTAATGAGAGTGGGTGCGGGTGTACGTGCGGTGCGGGTACGAATTCGTGCGGTGCGGGTGGCGCTTACGGAGGTCAGACGGTTTCGGCGTCGGAGGACCGGCGGAATTCCAGGGCGTGCACCGTGAACCGCTCGCCCTCGAAGTCGGCACTGCCGAGAGCGCGCTGTGCTTCGAGGAGACCGAGCATCGTCTCTTTGTGCTCGGCATATGCCAGCAGCGGAATGTCCATCTCGCACACTTCGAGGGCGCGCCACTCGTAGCCGCGCCGCTCCAGTTCCGTGATCGTGCGCGGCACGTCGGCCAGCGAGGAATGCGCCATGATCATGCGGCCGCCGGGCGCGAGGAGATCGTCGACACGGGCCACGACCGCGTCGTACAGCGCGCGGCCGTTCCGACCGGCGACCAGGGCCGTTTCGAGGCCGTTGTCGGTGGCGTAGCTGGGGTCGTACGGCAGGTGCGGCGGGTTCGTGACCACGAGGTCGAACTTCCGGGCCGGCGTGTACGTGGCGAGGTCGGCGGTGACGCAGGACAGCCGGCCGACGTCGAGGCCGTTGCGCTCGACGTTGGCCGTGGTCTCGGCCTCCGAGGCCCCGTTGATGTCCAGCGCGGTCACGTGCGCGGCGCCGGCGGCGAGCAGCGCGACCGTGTACAGGCCGGATCCGCAGCCGAGGTCGAGCGCGTGGACGCCCTGGAGGTCCAGGCTGTGCTCGCCGTCGAGGGCGGCCACCAGACTCAGCCCGCAGTCGGTGGGGAACAGCACCTCCGTCGGGTCCGTGACCTCGATCCGCAGCTGCCTGCCGCGGAACTCGAAGATTCCGTACGACGGCCGGGCGGCCCACAGGGAACCGTTTCCGCCACTCGGGAGGACACGCTTCCGGGTGAGCACGTTCGTGGGGGCATGGGTCATCTCAGCCGTAGACCTTTCGAATCTGTACAGGCAGCCGGACGGAAAGGCGCCGTCGTCCACGGCACGCTTCCGGGCAGGGAAGGGAGAATTACCGGATCAGGGCGCGTGAATACGGCACCAGGACAGAGAAACACCCTGGTTTGACGCATGGGTATTTCACGGACCAGGACGCGCGGAAACATCCCGGAACACACGGAAACATCCCAGGGCACACGGACAACGGCCCGGAAAAGGAGAAGTCGCCTACGGGGGCGACTGTCAGAAGACCGCCGGCTGGTTCACGTCACAAGCCGCTGCGGAGCGGCGGGGACCAGCGGGGTACAGGTGGGGGGAGAATGAGCGAAGAGGGCAGGGGATCGAGACGACCACATGCCCACCCTCTTTCGGGTGTTGACACAACGTACTGCCTCCGACTGGCGGGTGAACCGTATTCGCAACCTGCGAGGAGGGGTGTTCCTCCGCAGGGTGTGGAGCAGCATTTCGAGGAGCTGCCGAGCATGGTGTGCTCGGCATCGCACAAGCTAATGATCGAAATCGGGGTCCGTCAACCTCCGTGACCTCGCAATTTTCCTACTCAGGAGTTGCGTTAGTAGGGGAATCAACAATTCCGGCCACGCGCCCGCCCCCCTACCCCGTCAAGCCCGGTCATTTCGGACCCCCCTCTTGACCGACAAACGGACGGTACGCCCCACGAACACTTGCCGGTGCATGCGTCTAAACCTCAGAACGAGATCGGAATTCAGCCATTCACGCGCACCACCCACGCCCGCGCGCCGGAGCGGTCCCAGCGGGCGCCGCAGGCGCTCGACGGCCCGGCGGGCCACCTCTCAGTGCGCCCCCGGAAGCCGTGCCGGCTCCCACGGACAGCCACAAATATGCGTCTACGTTCCGGACAGGCCGGATCAAAAGCGAACATTCCATGAACAGGCGGTAGGGGCGCCTTCCAGGGCTCGCGCGCTCATATGGTGAATAGATGGCTACCACTGCAATAGACGCGTCCCCGGACGTGCGCCCCCCGAGACGGAGGCGCGCACCCCCCACCTGGCCTGCCTCCTGATCGACCGGGAGGAGGCGCAGCGGCTGGCGGCCACGCTCAAGGCCATCGCCGACCCCACCCGGCTGCAGATACTGCGACTGATCGAGCGCTCGCCCGAGGGCGAGGCGTGCGTGTGCGACCTGACCGAGTGCCTGGGCCTGCGCCAGCCGACGGTCAGCCACCATCTGAAGATCATGACCGAGGCCGGGCTGCTGAAGCGTGAACGTCGTGGCACCTGGGCCTGGTTCTCCGTGGACCACGAGGGCCTGCGCCGCGTCCGGGACATCCTGGACCCCGCGACCGCCTGATCGTCCCTTCGGGATACCGAACCGGCCTCCGCCCGCCGTTGCGGGCCGGAGGCCGGATTTCGTTCCGCGCCTGGTCGGTTACTCGGAGAGGAAGCTCTCCGGTTCCCGTACGAGGGCGGCCCTGGGCTCGGCTTCCCGTACAAGGGCGGCCCTGGGCTCGGCGCCGGTTCAGACCGTGGTCGCGGCCAGGGCTGCCGTCTTGTCGGCCAGGGCAGCGAGGTAGCGCTCGGCGTCGAGCCCCGCCGCCGCGCCGGTGCCGGCGGCCGTGATGGCCTGGCGGTAGGTGTGGTCGACGACGTCGCCGGCGGCGAAGACGCCGGGCAGGTTCGTCCGGGTGGAGGGGGCCTCCACCGTGATGTAGCCCTCGTCGTCCAGGTCGATCTGGCCGGTGAAGAGCTCGGTGCGCGGGTCGTGGCCGATGGCGATGAACAGACCGGTGGCCGCCAGGTCTCGCGTCTTGCCGGTGAAGGTGTCGCGCAGGACGACGCCGCCGAGCATGCCGTTCTCCGCCTTGATCTCCGCGATCTCGCTGTCGAAGGCGAAGGAGATCTTGTCGTCCGCGAAGGCCCGGTTCTGCATGGTCTTGGAGGCCCGCAGGGTCGAGCGCCGGTGGACGACGGTGACGGACCTGACGAACCGGGTGAGGAAGGTGGCCTCCTCCATGGCGGTGTCGCCGCCGCCGACCACGACGATGTCGCGGTCACGGAAGAAGAACCCGTCGCACGTCGCGCACCAGGACACGCCCCGGCCGGACAACTCGTCCTCGTTCGGCAGGCCGAGCTTGCGGTAGCCGGATCCGGTCGTGATGATCACGGCCTTCGCCCGGTGGACGGTGCCCTCGGAGTCGGTGACTTCCTTGACCTCGCCGGTCAGATCGACGGAGACGATGTCGTCGTCGATCATCTCGGCGCCGAAGCGCTCGGCCTGGGCCCGCATGTTCTCCATGAGGAGCGACCCGTCGACTCCCTCGGGAAAGCCGGGGAAGTTCTCGACCTCGGTCGTCGTGGTCAGCGAGCCGCCCACGAAGATCGAGCTGCCGAAGAGCAGCGGCTTGAGCTGCGCGCGGGCGGTGTATCCGGCGGGACCGGATCCGATGATGATGACGTTCCGGACCTCGGACGCCTCAGGAGCCGCGTTCACGCCTTGGGCTCCGGAGGCGGGACCGGATCCGATGATGATGACGTTCCGGACCTCGGACGCCTCAGGAGCCGCGTTCACGCCTTGGGCTCCGGAGCGATCTCCTCGATCAGGCCCTCGACGAGCTTCTTGATCTCGTCGCGGATCGGGCGCACGGCCTCGACGCCCTGACCGGCCGGGTCCTCCAGCGTCCAGTCGAGGTAGCGCTTGCCCGGGAAGACCGGGCAGGTGTCGCCGCAGCCCATGGTGATGCACACGTCGGACGCCTTGACCGCGTCGACCGTGAGGATCTTGGGAGTCTCGGCGGTGATGTCGATGCCGACCTCGCGCATCGCCTCGACGGCGGCCGGGTTGACCCGGTCGGCGGGGGCGGAACCGGCGGAGCGGACCTCGACGCGGTCCCCGGCCAGGCGCGACAGCCACGCGGCGGCCATCTGGGAACGGCCGGCGTTGTGGACACAGACGAACAGGACGGAGGGCTTCTCGGACACGGCAGGTCTCTCTTGTCTCGCGACGAAGTCAGGCGCGCCTGAAATCAGCGCCCGATGGTGTCATCCACCACTGATGTGAGAGTATCAGTACATGATGACGTCAGTCGACACTGAACTGATCCGGGTGCTGGGCGATCCCCTGCGCCTGCGGATCGTGACCCTGCTCGCCCGCGAGATGCTCTGCACCACCCACCTCGTCGAGGAGACCGGTGCCAAGCAGACCAACCTCTCCAACCACCTGAGAGTGCTGCGTGAGGCCGGGGTCGTCGAGACCGAACCGTGCGGACGCTTCACGTACTACAAGCTCCGCCCGGACGTCATCGCCTCCGTTGCCGGCCAGTTCGCCGACCTGGCCGAGTCCGCCCGTACCGCTGCCGAGAACAAGAGGGCCTGTCCGTGACCCCCACCCAAGCGCCCGCCCCGACCGAGGAGCCCTCGGTCGTAGCGAAGCTTTCGACGCTTGACCGTTTTCTCGCCGTCTGGATCCTCCTGGCCATGGGCCTCGGACTGGGTCTGGGCCGGCTGATCCCGGGCCTTAACGACGCGCTCGCCAAGGTCGAGATCGGCGGCATCTCCCTGCCCATCGCCGTGGGCCTGTTGATCATGATGTACCCGGTCCTCGCCAAGGTCCGGTACGACAAGCTCGACGCCGTCACCGGCGACAAGAAGCTCATGATCTCGTCGCTGGTCATCAACTGGGTCCTCGGCCCGGCGCTCATGTTCGCCCTCGCCTGGATCTTCCTGCCCGACCTGCCCGAGTACCGCACCGGCCTGATCATCGTCGGCCTGGCCCGCTGCATCGCCATGGTCATCATCTGGAACGACCTCGCCTGCGGCGACCGCGAGGCGGCGGCGGTCCTGGTCGCCCTGAACTCGGTCTTCCAGGTGATCGCGTTCGGCCTGCTGGGCTGGTTCTACCTCGACATCCTCCCGGGCTGGCTGGGCCTGGGCGAGGGCGAGACCCTCGACATCTCCATGTGGAAGATCGCGCTCAACGTCGTCATCTTCCTCGGCATCCCGCTCGTCGCCGGCTTCCTCACCCGCCGCATCGGCGAGAAGAAGATGGGCCGCGAGTCGTACGAGCAGAAGTTCCTGCCCAAGATCGGTCCGTGGGCGCTGTACGGCCTGCTCTTCACGATCGTCATCCTCTTCGCCCTCCAGGGCAAGACCATCACCTCTCAGCCCCTCGACGTCGCCCGGATCGCGCTCCCGCTGCTCGTCTACTTCGCGGTGATGTGGTTCGGCACGTTCCTGCTCGGCAAGACCATCGGCCTGAACTACGACCGGACGGCCACGCTGGCCTTCACGGCGGCCGGCAACAACTTCGAGCTCGCCATCGCCGTCGCGATCGCCACTTTCGGCGTGACGTCCGGCCAGGCGCTGTCCGGAGTCGTCGGCCCGCTGATCGAGGTTCCCGTCCTCGTGGCGCTGGTGTACGTCTCGCTGGCCTGGCGGAAGAAGTTCGCGGCCTCTGCGATCACCACCCCCCAGGGGAAGTAGTCGTCGCACGGCATCATCACGGCTGCGCCGCTGCTCGCAGCGGGGCAGCCGCGTCTGAAGGGAACACCAGGGAATGAGCAGGCACCACGACGTGGTCGTCATCGGCGGCGGTCAGGCCGGACTCGCGGCCGGCTACCACCTGCGCCGCCTCGGCCTGGACTTCGTCGTCCTCGACGCCCAGGACACGCCGGGCGGCGCCTGGCAGCACACCTGGGACTCCCTGCACCTCTTCTCGCCCGCCGCCTTCTCCTCCCTGCCGGGCCGGATCATGCCGCCGCAGCCCGGGGAGACATACCCCGGCGCGGCCCACGTCGTCGACTACCTCACCGACTACGAGCAGCGCTACGACCTCCCGGTCGTCCGCCCCGTCCGGGTCGAAGCGGTCCATCGCGACGGCGACCACCTGCGGGTGGAGAGCCCCGCCGGGGACTGGAGCGCCCGTGCCGTCATCAGCGCAACCGGCACCTGGTGGCGGCCGTTCCTGCCCGCTGTCCCCGGCCGTACGGAGTTCAAGGGCACCCAGCTCCACACGGTCGAGTACCGCAGGCCCGCCGACCTCGCCGGACAGCGGGTGATCGTCGTCGGCGGCGGGAACTCCGGCGCCCAGATCGCCGCCGACCTCGCGTACGACACCGACCTCACCTGGGTCACCCAGCGCCCGGCCCGGTTCCTCGCCGACGACATCGACGGCCGCGCCCTCTTCGACCACGCCACGGCCCGCCGCCGCGCCCTCGACGAGGGCCGTACGGACACCGGAGGCGTCGCGTCGCTGGGCGACATCGTCGCCGTCCCGCCCGTACGCGAGGCCCGGGACGCCGGGCTCCTGAAGGCGCAGCAGATGTTCGCGCGCCTCACCCGTACCGGCGTCGAGTGGGCCGACGGCACCCGCGCAGAGGCCGACGCGATCGTCTGGTGCACCGGCTTCCGCCCCGCCCTCTCGCACCTCGCGCCGCTCGGCCTGCGGGGCCCGCGCGGTCACATCCCCACGGCGGGTACCCAGTCCCTTCGGGAGCCTCGCCTCCACCTGCTCGGTTACGGCGACTGGACCGGCCCGGCCTCCGCCACCCTCATCGGCGTCGGCCGTCCGGCCCGCGACGCCGCCCGGGCGATCGTGGAACTCCTCGACCTGCGCTGACATGCCGAAGCCGGCCCCGGGGCGGGGCCGGCTTCGGTGGCCCGCTCCTTCCTGGCTCCCTCACAGGGCGTCCCGGTACGGATCCGTGAGTCAGGACAGCGCGCTGACGACCTCGCGCACCTGCGTCGCGACGGACTCGGGCAGCGGCGCGTAGTGGATGGCGTGCAGCTCCTCCTGGCCCTCCCGGCTGGCGGTGTAGGCGAGGAAGGACTTCAGCGCCGGCAGGCTGACGGGGTCGTTGCCGGTGTCGCACACGATCTCGTACGTCACAAGGACGATGGGGTACGCCCCTTCTGCGGAAGTCTTGTAGTCGAACTTCAGGCTCAGGTCCTTGCCTTCGCCCACCACTTCCGCGGTGGCGATGCCCTTCGAGGCCGTCTCCGTGGTCGGGGCGACCGGTTCGGCGGCGCCCGTGGCGATGTGGACGGTCTCGATCTTCCGCTTCACCGCGAACGACAGCTCGAAGTAGCCGATGGAGCCGTCGGTCTGTGTCACGTCGGTAGCTACCGCATCCGAGCCGTTGGCCGAATGACCGCCCCTCGCCTGCCACTTCTTGTCGGCCGGGTACGGCCAGCGGTCACCGGCCGCGCCCTTGAGGTAAGCGTTCAGGTTCTGGGTCGTGCCGGAGTCGTCCGCACGGTGCACGGGGACGATGGGCAGCTCCGGAAGCCTGACGCCCGGGTTGAGCTTCTGGATCGCCGGGTGGTTCCACTTCGTGATCCGGCTGTCGAAGACACGGGCGAGCGTCGGAGCGTCCAGGACGAGGCCGGTCACACCGGGGAGGTTGTAGCCGATGGCGACGGGGCCGCCGACCATGGGCAGGTCGATCGCCTGCCCGCCCGAACACATCTCCTGCGAGATCTTGCGGTCCTCTTCGGCCAGCGCCTGGTCCGTGCCCCCGAACGTCGTGGCACCGCGCTGGAACTGGGCCACCCCGGCGCCCGATCCGAGCGGGTTGTAGACGAGCTGCACTCCTCCGCACGCGCGCTGGTACTGCCGCATCCACCGCTTCATCGCGTTCTGCTGCGCGGTGGAACCGGAGCCGCGCACCTGGCCGGTGGTGGGGCAGTCGATGTCGGGGACCGGTTCTTCCGAGACCGGCTTCGCGCCGCCGTCCGCGTCGCTTCCGCCACACGCGCCGAGCACCAGCACGCCTGCTGCCACGGCGGCCATCGCCTTCCACTGCCTGGTTCGTCCTGAAAGCCGGAGCTGCACCTTGGTCCCCCTGGGGCATACGGATGAACGGGCGAGGACCGTGCCGACGCCCCGCCGCATAGATGTTCACCGATATTCGGGAGGGCGGGGTGGCCCCCAGGCGAACAGCAGGCATCGTCCGGGCGACATCGCGGTGATCATGACAGGCTGCCCGCCGGGCCGCGGAGTCTGACGGCTCCGGCGGCCGCCCGCTCGCGCTGTCAGCGAGGCCCGGGGGTCTCCAGCAGTACGGCCATGGCGGCGACCACGGACGGCTCCACCCGGTAGTAGACCCACGTGCCGCGCCGCTCCGAAGCCAGCAGGCCGGCCTCGCGCAGCTTCTTCAGGTGGTGGGAGACAGTGGGCTGCGAGACCCCCACGTCAGCGATGTCGCAGACGCACGCCTCTCCGGCCGGGTGTGAGGCGACCTTCGAGAACAGCCGCAGCCGCACCGGATCGGAGAGCGCCTTGAACATCACGGCCATCTTCTCCGCGTCCGCCTGCGAGAGCTCCGCCGAGGTGAGCGGCGGGCAGCACGGAGCGACCTGCTCGGCCTGGACGACAGGAAGCTCAACCCATGAATTCGACATACGTCTATGTTGACAGTCGTCGATGCAAGTGGCAAGCTCCAGCCACAGAAGGACATCGACAAGCATCAAAACAGGGGGTTCCGTCGTGATCACCAGCCTGCGCAGCGCTCTCCACGCCGCCCGCACCCGCCGCGCCGTCCGACAGATCGCCGACATCAGCTTCCGTGACGGCCGCACCGACGTCTGTGACAGCACCTGCCGCGCCGAGGCTCACCGCCGGCGCGTACAGACCTCGGTGCTGAGCTTCGGCCCCCACTGAGCCGACTCGCTCCACCCCTACCGCCCTGCCACCACCCCGCGTTGAGGAGAACACCCGTCATGTCCGAGCAGCAGCTTCCCGTCGTCGTCATCGGTGCCGGCCCGGCCGGCCTCGCCGCCGCCGCCCACCTCACCGAGCGCGGCATCGAGCCGCTCGTCCTGGAAGCGGGACCCGCCGCCGGCAGCGCGGTCCGTGAGTGGGGCCACGTGCGGCTGTTCTCCACCTGGTCCGAGGTCGTCGACCCCGCCGCAGAGAAGCTCCTCGCGCCCACCGGCTGGGTGAAGCCTGACGGCGCGACGTACCCGTCCGGCGCGGACTGGGCCGAGAAGTACCTCCAGCCGCTCGCCGACGTCCTCGGCGACAAGGTCCGCTACGGCGCCACCGTCACCGGAGTCTCCCGCGCCGGCCGCGACCGCATCGTCGACGCCGACCGTGAGGCCCAGCCCTTCACGGTGCAGATCCAGCTGACCGACGGCTCCGAGCAGCGGCTCCTCGCCCGAGCGGTCATCGACGCCTCCGGCACCTGGGCCACCCCGAGCCCGATCGGCGGCAACGGCCTCCCGGCCCTCGGCGAGAAGGCGGCCTCCGCCCGTATCTCGTACCGCATCCCGGACCTCAAGAACCCTGCCGTACGAGCCCGTTACGCCGGGAAGCGCACCGCCGTCATCGGCTCCGGCGCCTCCGCCTTCACCGCCCTCGCCACGCTCGCCGACCTCGCGAAGTCCGACGACGGCACCGGCACCCATGCCGTCTGGATCCTGCGCCGTGGCATCTCCGGCTCCACCTTCGGCGGCGGCACCGCCGACCAGCTCCCCGCCCGAGGCGCCCTCGGACTCGCCGCCAAGGCCGCCGTCGACGAAGGCCACGCCGACGCCGTCACCGGCTTCCGTACGGACACGATCGAGCGCGACGGCGACAAGCTCGTCCTCGTCGGTGACGACGGCCGACGCCTCGACCCGGTCGACGAGGTCATCGTCCTCACCGGACTGCGCCCCGACCTCTCCTTCCTCTCCGAGCTCCGTCTCGGCCTCGACGAGCGCCTCCAGGCCCCCACCGAGCTCGCCCCGCTCATCGACCCGAACCAGCACTCCTGCGGCACGGTCTACCCGCACGGCGTCAACGAGCTCTCCCACCCGGAGAAGGACGTCTTCCTCGTGGGCATGAAGTCCTACGGCCGCGCCCCGACGTTCCTCGCCATGACCGGTTACGAGCAGGTCCGCTCCATCGCCGCCGCCCTCGCCGGCGACCAGGAAGCCGCCGAGCGCGTCGAACTCACCCTGCCCGAGACGGGCGTCTGCGGCGGCGCCGGCCTCTTCGACGAGCCCGAGGCGAACCCGGCCGACGGCGGCGGCTGCTGCGCCGCCCCCGCCACCCTCACCATCGGCATCGGAACCCCCGCCACCTCCGGCGGCTGCTGACCACCGTGCCCGACACCCAGGCCGACGTGGCCGCGACCGGAACGGGGGACCGGTCGCGGCCACGCGGCGTACTCCCCGCGCTCTGCGCCACCCAGATCACCAGCTGGGGAATCGTCTACCACGCCTTCCCCGTCCTGCTCTCCCGCATCACCGCCGACACCGGCTGGTCCACCAGCGCCGCGACGGCCGCCTTCTCCCTCGCCCTGCTCGTCTCGGCCGTCGCGGGCATTCCGATCGGCAGAACGCTGGACCGGCGAGGTCCCCATCTCGTCATGACCGGCGGCTCGGTCCTCGCCGTCCTGGCCGTCCTCGCCATGGCCGCGGCACCGAACCTCCCCGTGTTCTTCGCCGCCTGGACAGCGGCCGGCGTCGCCATGGCCGCCACCTTCTACCAGCCCGCATTCGCCGCCCTCACCCTCCCCCACACTCCGTCCGGGGGGACCCCCAGTGGGGCACCGGCCGCATCCGCGCCCTGACCATCGTCACCCTCGCCGGCGGTCTCGCGAGCACGGTCTTCGCCCCGCTCACCGCCGTCCTCGCCGAACACCTCGACTGGCGCGCCACGTACGCCGTCCTCGCCGTGATCCTCGCCGCCGTCACGATCCCGGCCCACGCCCTCGCCCTGCGCGCGCCCTGGCCCCCGGCACCACCCGCTCCCCCGGCCACGGGCGACGGCACCCCGATCGCCCGCAGCCGTCCCTTCGTCCTCCTGGCCGTCGCCTTCACCCTCTCCGGCTTCGCCATGTACGCGGTCGTCATCGGCCTCGTCCCCCTCCTCCAGGAACGCGGCGCGAGCACCACGGCCGCGGCCTGGGCTCTCGGACTCGGCGGCGCCGGCCAGACCCTCGGCCGCACCCTCTACGCCGGCCTCGCCTCCCGGACATCGGTCACCACGCGCACCGCCACGCTGATCGCCCTCGGCGGAGCGACCACAGCCGCGCTGGCCCTCGTCCCCGGACCGATCCCGCTCCTCGTCCTGCTCGCGGTCCTCGCCGGAGTCGTCCGCGGCAACCTCACCCTCCTCCAGGCCACCGCCGTCACCGACCGCTGGGGCACCACCCACTACGGCCGCCTCTCCGCCCTCCTCGGCGCCCCCGCCCACCTCGCCGCCGCCCTCGCCCCCTGGGCCGGCGCCGCCCTGGCGGGCCCGCTCGGCGGATACGGTGGCCTGTTCGGCGTACTTGCCGGGCTCTCCGTCATCGCGGTGTGCGTGACGCTGGCGGCACATGTAAGGCCAGGACCGCAGTAGTTGCCGGGCCGAGAACATCGGTGACGGCGTTCGACTGGACTGCGGGTGGGCGTATCCGAGGAGTTCACGCCCGGTATCACCTCATCGGGATGCCCTCGGCGACAATGCCGACAAGGGCTCAGAAATTCGCCGTCCTGTGGGGCGTGTCACACGCGCCTCACCTGCGAAAACGCCGAAGGGCCGGACACGATTGCCAAGCATCGGCCGCCCGCGCAACAGCCAGGCCCTCCGATGCGAGTGGTTACGCCGCGTAGCCTGCGCAAGTGACCTCTCCCGCCACTCGGCGGGGGTGCACCCGACGATCGCCGGATGGACCGGTGAGCGCCCGGGCTTTCAAGCTTGTGGCATGGACCACCGTGCCTGCGAGGAGAAGCCCGAAACCGGCCGTCGGCCCCCAGCCGAAACATGGAGTCTCAACAACGCCAGCTCGCCCCGGGGGGGGCGAGGCCTGGGGTTCTTCGTCATGGCGGTGGTGGCGAGCGGCCTCTGTCTGACTGCCGTAGGCCCTGATCTCCGCGATGCCGTTGTGCGCCTGCTTGCCGCGACGGCCGCCGACCTGGCTCGCTGAGCCGACCCCCGAGGCCCCTGTGCGGGCTGATGCCGTACGCCGCCGACGAGGTGCGCGGCCGACCACGTAGGAAGGGAATCCTGTGAACACCGCATCCGCCCCGGAGGCGACGGGTGCCGAGTCCCTGCGCGTCCGCGAGACGCTCAAGGCGCTGCACGGGTACGTCCGCCCGCACCGGTGGGCTGTCGTACTCGGTCTGCTGCTGGCGCTGGTGGGAGCGGCCGGCGGGCTGCTGCAGCCGCTGGCCACAAAGGCGCTGGTCGACCGGCTCTCGTCCGGCGACACGCTCGCCGCCATTCTGCTGGCCCTGACCGTGCTGGTGCTGCTGAGCACGGTGGCCGAGGCGTTCGGCGCCTACGTCCTGGAGCGGACGGCGGAGTCGGTGGTCCTGGCCGCCCGCCGCAGCCTCATCGGCCGCCTGCTGCGGCTGCGGCTCTCGGCCGTGGACCGGATGGAGCCGGGCGATCTGATGTCCCGGGTCACCTCCGACACCACGCTGCTGCGGGCCGTCAGCACGCAGGCGGTGGTCAATGCCGCGACCGGGGCGCTGACGGTGATCGCGGCGGTCGTGGTGATGGCCTTCCTGGACGCCGTCCTGCTCGGCGTCACCCTCGTCGTGGTCCTGGTCGTCGGCGCGGGCGCCGCCCTGGTGATGCCGAGGATCGGGCAGGCCGCCGAGCGCTCCCAGGCCGCGGTCGGGGAGATGTCCACCGGCCTGGAGCGGGCGTTCGGCGCGTTCCGTACGGTGAAGGCGTCCGGCGCGGAGGAGCGGGAGACCGCTCGCGTCGAGGCGTCGGCCCGGCGGGCGTGGCGGCACGGCGTCCGCGGCGCGAAGTGGGAGGCCCTGCTGGGTACGGCGGACAACCTCGCCGTCGAGCTGGCGTTCCTCGCGGTGCTCGCGGTAGGCGGGGCGCGGGTGGCGTCCGGAGACATCCCTGTCTCCACGCTCATCGCCTTCCTGCTGTACCTGTTCTACCTGATGGAGCCGGTGTACAAGCTGGTCGAGGCCGCCTCCGCGTACCAGGAGGGCGCGGCCGCGATCTCCCGGATCAAGGAGGTGGACCGTCTGGCTGCGGAGCCGCCGGCCACGTACAAGCCGGTGCGGACCGAGGTGCGTCCGGCGTCGGTCCGCTTCGAGGACGTGTCCTTCCGCTACGGGTCCGGGCTGCCCGATATCCACCGCCGGGTGGACTTCGAGGTGCCGGGCGCCGGGATGACGGCCTTCGTCGGGCCTTCGGGTGCGGGCAAGTCGACGGTCTTCTCGCTCATCGAGCGGTTCTACGAGACGAGTGGAGGCCGGATCCTGGTCGATGGCGAGGACATACGCGAGTGGCCGCTGTCGGAGCTGCGGTCCGCCATCGGGTACGTCGAGCAGGACGCGCCGGTACTCGCCGGCACGCTGCGGGAGAACCTGGTCTTCAGCGCGCCCGGCGCGACGGACGACGACATCCGCGCAATCCTTGCCCGGACCAGGCTCGACACTCTCGTCGAGCGTCTCCCGCACGGCCTGGACACCTTGGTCGGGCACCGCGGCTCGAAGCTGTCCGGCGGTGAGCGCCAGCGCGTCGCGATCGCCCGCGCGCTGCTGCGCAGGCCCCGGCTGCTGCTCCTGGACGAGGCGACCTCACAGCTCGACGCGGTCAACGAGCTGGCGCTGCGGGACGTCATTGCCGAGACGGCACGCGAGACCACCGTCCTGGTGGTGGCGCACCGCCTGTCCACGGTGACGGACGCGGACCGCATCGTCGTCATGGACGCCGGTACGGTCCGTGCGATCGGTACCCATGAGGAACTGGTGGATAGCGACGAGCTGTACGCACAGCTGGCAGCGACCCAGCTCCTGGTCCCGGCCGAGCGCCCCGCCGTGTGAGTGGAGTGCTCCGCAGGGCTGCCCCCCGCCATGCGGCGGGGGGCAGCCCTGCTGGGTGGCGGAGTGGCGCCGGACAGCCGTCGGGTACCGGCGCACCAGACGGCGCGTGAGGCTGAGGACGGCGCCCGCGTCACCAGGCGGTTCGCTCCTGCACGCTCTGTCCGCCACCTCACCTGGAGTCCCCATGCCCATACTCATGGCCAAGGACCAGCGGGTCCCGCTGAACAGGGCCCGGTCCCACATGCTCAGCGGACCCGGGCTGGCCGGGGAGTCGGGGACGGGGGCGGCGAGCAGGCGGGCGAGGGGCGTCGAGCCGAGGCCGTGGAGCAGGACGCTGCCGAGCACGGTGATGGTCATGGCGTACAGGGCGGTGTCCGCGGAGGGACCGTCGGGGAGATCGTTGTAGCCGCTCTCCACGTTGAGGACGTCGCGGACGCGCGCCGCGATGCGGGTGTCCCGTACGAGGGTCTCGGCCGGGGCGAAGTCGGTGGGGACGATGATGCACGCGATGATCAGGAGGATCACCGCGGGCAGGTCGGGGAGCAGCAGCGTGCCGAGCAGGACGACGGCGGCCAGGCTCAGGGGCAGCGCCACCAGCAGGGTGCGGACGGCCGCGCCGGGATCGTTGCCGAACAGCCGGCCACCCGGCAGTTCCGTGGCGTCGACGAACAGCAGGACCGCCAGGATGACCTCGGCCACGTGCTGGGCGATCTCGGAGTTGAGCGTGACCGCGATCTGGCTGTGCGTGAACACCCCGGTGACGACGCCCGCGAGGACCAGCACCACGGGGGCTCTGACGTGCCCCCGCTCAAGCCCTCGGGCGACGAGCGCCCACCCGGCTGTCACGGCGGTGATCACGATCAGGACGAAGGTCAGGGGGATTCCGGTTCCGGGACGACGACACGTCAAGAGGGGGGCCGGGCTCTGTCGGGTGGAAAGCGCGCCACGCAGGGCTTCGTGAGCGCGGTCGGAGCGCCGCCGTACCCGACCCTAGGATCCGCCGTCCGTGGACGGCGGCGCCGAGGACTGCTGTCCAAGCGGCTCGGGGCCTGTTTCCCTCGTTCGGCGGGGCAGCGGACCCGACGGCCGATCCGAGCGGGCCGCGAAACACCGTCGGAGCCGGGGCGGGCGGACCACGAAGGCCGACCGCCCCGGCCCGGCGTCAACGGACGTACTTCGCCGGCTTGGTGGCGGCGTTGAGCAGCGCCTCCAGCGGTCCGCGGCGGAAGAAGCGGGACCAGACCGCGGCGAACACGATCGCCCCGAGGATGAACGTGAGCACGGGGATCCAGGACGTCTGGGTGCTCTCACCGGCCGATACGGCGAGCATGGACTGGGCGAGGAAGTGGCCGACGTAGGCCGTCAGGGACATGGCGCCCACGGCGATGACGGGTTTCGCCAGGCTGCGCAGGCGCGGCAGGCGGTCCATGAGCACCGTCGCACCGACGACCACGAGGATGGCGACGCCGACGCTGCCGATGATGTCGAAGGTGGTGCCGCTATGCGGCCCGGCGGACAGCAGTTCCGAGGCCGCCCGCCGGGGGGCCTCGAAGGATCCGCTGCCAAACGACGACGCCTTCTCGAACCCGGCGGACGACGACTTCCCGCCCTCCGCCGTGCTGCGCAGCGCGTTCGGGCCCGCCAGCAGCAGCGACAGGCCATACGCGCCCACGGTCAGGGCGGCACCGAGCGCGGCCAGGCGACGCTGGACGGAGACGGCCGACAGGTCCAGGCGGGCCAGCGCCATGCCGGCGACGACGAACGACATCCAGGTGATCGTCGGGTAGAAGCCGGTGAGCAGCAGATCGAGCACGCCGACCTCGCTGATCTTCTTGAGCGGGTCGTAGGCGTCGATGGTCTGCTGGACGGACTCGCTGAGCAGCGAGTTCAGGACGAACGCCAGCTGCGGTGTGACGAGCGCGAGCCCGGCCGCGGTGATCGCCAGTGCCTTGGCCGACAGCCGCAGCAGAGGCAGGGCGAGGAGGAAGTAGACACCGTAGAAGCCGAGGATGATCACTCCCCCGTACTCCATCGCCAGCACGGTGCCCAGAGCGAGCAGGACCACGGCGCGGATCGCGATCCGGGCCTTCGCCTGCCGGCCCGCCAGGCCGGTCTTCGGCTCACGACGGCCGGCGATCAGCATCAGCGAGAACCCGGCGAGGGTGGCGAACAGCACCGACGAGTGCCCGTCGGCCAGATACCGGACCCAGGTGCCGACGCCGTGCGTGGACGAGAGCACCGGGCCGATGTGGACGATGTACATGCCGAACACCGCCAGCGCGCGGGCCAGGTCCACGCCGACCAGGCGCTTCGTCGAGGGGCCGCCCGAAGGTTTCCCGGCGGAGCCGGGCGAGGCTGCGGGCACGGGAGACGGGTTCTTCCGCGGAGCTGACGTCGCCTGCGGCGGCTGTCTCTGTGTCATACGAGGAATCTCCCGGTGCGGTACGGACGCGGACCATCCGGCAGGCTTCGGTGGCCCCCCCCCCGTTACCTTTTTCGTGGCTCCGCAATGGGGCCTCCGGCCTTCGGGTCCGGCATGACTTCCCCCCCTTGTTGTTGATGATCCGGGGGGTG